>JALSPH010000081.1 GCA_026986055.1 Campylobacterales bacterium | reverse complement strand
CATTTGAGAAGGCTTCGGTTCGTATGTCGCCGGGCTCGCTCCGGGCTTGACCATAACCGTAACGCCGGCCAAATTGCCGGCCAGCCTATTTACGAAATATTTTTGCGGAATTATGCTTACAACGACGTTTACCTTGGCAAAAAGAGAGGCGGGTACAAAAAGCAGAAAGAAGCAGAGAAGATATCTTCCAAAAACTCCTACTCTCAAAGGGTCTCCCCTCTATCGTAAAACCTGGCTACATCTTCCATTTTCCGACCCAAATTCAAAAGTGCCATATCCGCCAGAACGAGCGAGGCCATCGCTTCAGCGACAACCGAGCCCCTTATGGCCACGCACGGATCATGGCGCCCTTTGAGCTCGCATACGACCTCTTCGCCGTGCACATTCAAAGTCTTCATAGGTTTGAAAATCGACGGCGTAGGCTTGAAATAGACCTTTATGTCAAGAGTATCCCCGCTGCTTATGCCGCCCAATACACCGCCGGCATGGTGGCTTAGAAACCCTTTTTTGCTCATCTGGTCGTTGTTTTGGCTGCCAAGCAGCTCGGCACTGTGGGTACCCTCTCCTATTTCGACACCCTTTACCGCATTTATCCCCATCATAGCTTCTGCCAAAACGGCATCCAGTTTGTAGTAGATGGGCTCTCCAAGCCCGACTGGAACACCGTAAGCTCTCACCAAAGCGGCACCGCCTATGCTGTCATGAGCCTCTTTAGCGCTCAGTACGGCGCCTTTTTGCTCCTCTTCCACTTCGGGGTCAAGAGCGAATATCTCACTTTTGGATGCATGGTCAAAGTCGAAATTTTTAGCCTCTATATCTCCTATTTTGAAGATTCCGCTTTTAACTTCAATCCCTATCTCTCTTAGCATCAGCTTCGCCACGGCACCCGAAGCGACTCTTGCGGCAGTCTCTCTGGCACTGCTTCTTCCACCGCCTCTATAGTCTCTTATCCCATACTTTTGCCAATATGTAAAGTCGGCGTGGCCCGGACGAAAGAGATCTTTTATATTGCCGTAATCTTTCGATTTTTGGTTCGTATTGAAAATAACCATGGCTATGGGAGTACCGGTACTTCTACCCTCGAAAACTCCACTTAAAATTTCGACCTTGTCGGCCTCTTTTCGTGCCGTTGCGTATACGTTTTTACCCGGTCTTCTCCGATCCAGTTCGCTTTGGATGAAGGACTCGTCTATCTCAAGCCCCGCCGGAACTCCGTCGAGAACACACCCTATAGCCTTTCCGTGCGACTCCCCGAAAGTCGTCATCACCAGACGCTTTCCAAAACTGTTAGACACTCTTGCAACCTTTCAACGATCTATTTGCCACTCTTGCTCTCCTCTTTGAGCAGCTTCAAAGCCGCATGAGCCGCCTCTTGCTGAGCCGCTTTCTTGCTTTTTCCTTTCGCCGTAGCCAAAAGCCGCCCGTTCACCAAAACCTGCACCTCAAACTCCTTGTTATGGTCAGGCCCGAAAGCATCTTTGAGCACATAGTCGGGGATAACGCCGAACTTCGCCTGGGTAAGCTCCTGAAGCGTCGTCTTATAATCTTTGAAGAGTGAACCAAGATCGATCTTTGGATAACAATCTTCTATGAGCTTTATAGCTATACGCCTTACCTCATCGAGGCCGGCTTCAAGATATATGGCACCCATAAGAGCCTCGAAGGCGTTGGAGAGCAAAGAGGGTTTCTGGCGTCCTCTGTTGTTCTCTTCGGCTGCCGAGATGTAGATATAGTCACCGAGCCTCAAAGCGTCCGCCAGCTTTTTGAACCCGGCCTCGTTAACCAAAGAGGCGCGCATCTTGCTAAGTTCTCCCTCTCTTGCATTAGGGAAACGGGTGTAAAGATACTCCCCTACGATCAAGTCAAGAACCGCATCTCCCAAAAATTCGAGTCTCTCGTTGTTGTATGGCTTTTTGTAGCTTTTGTGCGTCAAAGCCTCCACCAATCTCTCTCTATCTTTAAACCTGTAGCCCAGCTTATCTTCCAGTGGCCTCAGTTCATCAGCCATTTGCCTGCTCCTTGAATTTTTCGGCGCTCTTTCGCGCAAGTTCGTCACATCTTTCGTTTTCCGCATGTCCGTTGTGGCCCCGCACCCAGACAGCTTTTACTCTGTGAGGTTTTGCAACCTTCAAATACTCTCTCCACAAGTCCGGGTTCTTAACCTTTTTGAAATCTCTTTTCACCCACCCCTCAAGCCATTCGTTTATAGCTTTTACGACATAACTGGAGTCACTGTAAATCGTAACATCGCAAGGCTCTTTCAACGCTTTAAGCCCCTCTATGACCGCCATGAGTTCCATCCTGTTGTTCGTCGTCATCGGCTCGCCGCCGCTAAGCTCTTTCTCTCTTTTGCCGTAACGCAAAATCACTCCGTAGCCTCCGGGCCCGGGGTTTCCCAGGCTCGAGCCGTCAGAGAAGATTGTAACCTGTTTCACTGCCAACCTTTGTTATTTCACGCTCCACTACCACGCTATCGAGCGCCAAACATCTGGGGCATCGCTCAAACGGTACAGGAAACTGCTGTTTGCAACTGCTGCAAAGATAGGCAAACTGCAGCGTCGCATCGTTGAATCCGCTCTTTTTTAGATGCCCCAACATATCTATAAGAAACCACCCTATCGGTTTTGAAGGCTCTATATCTCCTCTTGCTCCGTAGATGGCGGTAAGCCTGGGACTCTCTTTTATCCTATCGTAGTCGAGGTAGGATGCGGGAAGATACCAGAAGATATCGATAAGTCTCTCGATATCCTCCTCTCTTACCATCTCCCACGCCCTTGCCGGCTCGCTCTTTAGAAGATACTCGAAGACGACTCTCTCGAACCTCTTGTGTTTCCTGTAAAGAGAGACTATCTTTTCCACCTTCTCTTCATGCTCCATCTGCGAATCGGCCAGAGCCGTCTTAAGCTCCAGGTAGAGCTTCAATTCCGCCACATCGACGCCTATCGCTTCAAGAGGCTCTATCACCTCTTTAGCTCTTTGAAAATCCTGCAGCCTCTCATATACGACCATAAGGTCGTTGAGCACCTTCTTGTTACGCGGATTGGAGCGAAGAATCTCCAAAAATGTGGTTCTTGCCCTCTCCAAAAAACCGGCGTGCATATAGGTGGTCCCTACAAGCTCCATAAGCTCGTACGTTACCGCCTCTTCCTGGCAATGCTCCAGCAGATAGAGACCTATCTCTATAGCGTTGTTGTACTCTCCGCTCTTTTCGTAAGCTTTGGCCAGAAGCACGAGAGGCTCGGTAATGGCGGGGGAGTAGGGCATCGACTCCAGGCTTCTCTTTACGCCGTGGGTTTCAAAGCGGCGCAAAAACCTCTGAAGCCTTCGCGATTTTCTGCTTTTGGCATACACTCCCCACCAGTAACTGACAAGCGCTACGACAAAAACCATCCCCGCTATCAGCAGCAGGGCGAAGAGCGGATCGCGGTAGTTTATAAGCAGAGCATCCACTTACCGACCTTAATTTAGTGGGTAGTGGGCAGTGGGTAGTGGGCAGACCCGGTTTGGCTACACACTACTCACCGCTCACTGCCGTAAACCACTCTAAAAGCTTGGCCACTAACTAAGCCACTTTTAAAATATGTAACTCATCTTTTAGTTAGTATCCAAAACTTTACTTGGAAAAGTTTATGGCTATTTATTATATAATAAAACAATGATAGATA
>JALSPH010000080.1 GCA_026986055.1 Campylobacterales bacterium | reverse complement strand
CCGGTTTTTCAAAAAAATTACCGTAGCGGAGGTTACACAGAACCCCTCATTCTCCAACGGAGCCATCTCAAAAAGTATGAGAATACCGACCCTTGAAAAACCTCTTCATATATTGCTTGAAGAGGTAGAAAAGAGAGATGATTTTTTAAAAGCCTCGGTATCGGTCACTTTCGGAGCGTACGAGAGTACACTTCATGCCCTGCAGATCGTTATATACTCTCTGCTCAAAACCATCGATCGCAACAAAGGTGAGATTCTCTCTCATACAAAAGACCCGGAACGACTTCACCAGCTTCGCGTAGCCATGAGAAAAATAAGGGCTCTCTTTTCGGTCTGCAAAGATATGTTCTATGCAGATTGGCTTCAATCTCATAAAGAGAAGATGCGAAGAGTGATGGGAAGGACCGGAGATATGCGCGATATAGACGTATATCTGGCCGAAATGGATGAGTATAGAAAGCTCCTGCCCAAAGAGCTTCATCCGGGGCTAAATAGGCTCGAGCACTACCTTTTACAGAAGCAGAAGCAGCAGCGTAAAAAGCTGGAGAGTTTTTTACGGAGTGAAGAGTTTTTAAAAGAGATGGAGGAGTTGGCACTTTTTGCAAAAACGGAGCGTCCGCAAGGAGCCGGCGAAGAGGCACTCTCTCCCGTGATAATACCTGTAAAAAGAGCTCTGAAACAACGCTACAAAAAGGTGTTGAAAAAGGGTGGAGAGATAGAGGCGGATTCTGCAGCGCATGAGTACCATATGGTGCGTATAGAGGTAAAGAAGCTTCGCTACCTGATGGAGTTTTTCCACTCCGTTTTCGATGAAGAGGCTTACGAAAAGATGCTTGCGAGTCTAAAGAGCATACAGTCTATCTTAGGCAAACATCAGGATTTGGATGTTCAAAGAGAGCATCTGAAACAGTTTTATGAACTCAAAGAGCTTCACGACGAAAAGACGCAAAAAGCTTTGAAGAGTCTTATGGATCAGATGCAGAAGATGCAAAACTCCAAGCGAGCCGAGTTCAGAAGAGAGTTCAAAGAGTTTGCAAAAACCGGCAGACTCTTTAGAAAGATGATCTGCAAATTTTAAAAAGGTAGTCCTATGAAAAGAGGCGCGAAATCGATCTTCATACTCTCGAAAGAGAGGCACGCCGGGACTCTCTTTGTCGCTCTAGGGCTTATGGAGATTCTTAAAAGAGAGTACAAAAGAGTGGCATTTTTCAAGCCTATCGTTCAAAACTGCTTCGAAGACAACGATATAAAGACGATCATAGAAGCCTTTTCGCTCTCTCAAAAGAGTTCACAAGCTTGCGGAATAGCTCTTGAAGAGGCACAGAGACTACTTTTGGCAGGAGATGAAAAGAGGCTCTATGAGTCCATAATAGAGAGATACGACTCTCTGCAGAAAGAGTACGACTTTATCCTCTGTGCAGCTTTTGAGGGTGAGAAGCTGAGAGAGATGGTCGATTTTGACCTGAACCTGAAGGTCGCCAAAAACATCTCTTCACCCATTGCGGGAGTTTTGAGCGCATACGGCAGAACTTTGAAGGAGGCTGAAGAGGAGACGCTTCTTTGGCGCAACACTATGAAAGAGGAGGGGGTAGAGCCTCTTGCCTTCTTCATAAACCGTGTCAGCGAAAACCTGACATGCAGCGTCGTGAGAGTGGGTGAGGGTGAAAGCACTCCATGCTTTCCCATACCTTACGAACCGGAGCTTGACAAACCGACGGTGCTTGACCTGCTTGAGACTGCGGAGTTTGAACCGCTCATTCTAAAGAGTGAAAAAGAGCTTGAAAGGGGGATAAAAAGAGCCGTTATAGCGGCTATGCGGCCGGAGAATTTTTTGGAGCGCCTGCGGGAGGGCGATCTTGTGATCGTTCCTGCGGACAGAAGCGATATTCTGCTCAGTGTCTATGCCGCGAACCACTCTCCGGCATTTCCTGCAGTATCTGCGGTAGTCGTTACGGGAGGGTTCGATATCTCCCCCAATATCGGTCAACTTCTAAGCTCCGACGAAAACTTCAGAATAGCCGTCCTCGGCAGCCGTGAAGATACGATGCGAAGTGCGATCAAGGTCGAAGATTGTGAAGCGGGGCTCACTCCAAGGCATAGAGGGAAGATCGACTTGGCTCTTGGGCACTTCGCAAAATATGTAGATGCCGCATTGATAGAGGAGTCTTTGCAAAAGAGCGATACAAACATAGTGACACCGGCAATGTTTCTGCACCGGATATATGCTGCGGCAGCCGCAGAGAAAAGAAGAATAGTACTTCCTGAAAGCGAAGATGAGAGGATACTGAAGGCTTGTGAGATTATATTGCGAAGAGGACTTGCCGATATAGTTCTTCTTGGCAAAAGAGATGAGATTCTAAACCGTGCAGGGATTTTAGGAGTCGATCTCTCCAGAGCCGACTTTTTGGATCCGGCTGAGAGCGGCTATATGGAGAAGTTCGCCGAAACTTTCTACCGACTTCGTAAAAAAAAGGGTATCACTCCCGAAGAGGCTGCAGATACGATGAAAAACTTTACATATTTCGCGACAATGATGGTCTACGAAGGAGTTGCCGACGGCATGGTCAGCGGAGCTACACATACTACGCGTGAGACGGTGCTGCCCGCACTGCAGATAATAAAGACAAAGCCGGGAATAGATATAGTCTCAAGTATCTTTTTTATGTGTCTTGAAACGAGGGTGCTTGTTTATGGAGATTGCGCCATAGTTCCGGACCCTGACCCGAAAGAGTTGGCTCATATTGCCATAACTTCGGCCGAAACGGCAAAAGCCTTCGGTATAGAGCCGATAGTGGCTCTACTCTCCTACTCATCCGGTGAAAGCGGTGTCGGCGAAGATGTTCAAAAGGTCAGGGAGGCTGCACAGATAGCTCGAAAAGAGCGTCCGGACCTTTTGATAGAGGGGCCTATGCAGTACGATGCCGCCATAGATCCTGAAGTTGCCGCAAGAAAGATGCCGGGCAGCAGCGTAGCAGGCAGGGCAACCGTATTTATCTTCCCCGATCTCAATACCGGAAACAACACTTACAAGGCTGTCCAACGCTCTACCGGTGCAATAGCTATCGGACCCGTCTTGCAAGGTCTTAAGAAACCTGTTAACGATCTCAGCCGCGGCTGCAGTGTGGAGGATATCGTAAGTACCGTCGCTATCACCTCCATTCAGGCGGCACGACTATGAAGATTTTGGTCTTAAACGCAGGTAGCTCCTCTTTGAAGTACACTCTTTTCAAAGATGGAAGAGAGCTTTTTAGAGGTATGGTCGCACATATCGGAGAGGCGAGCGGGCCAAAAAGCCACATGGAAGCTCTGAAAATTGCGCAAAAAAAGATAAAGGAGAGTGGAGCAGTAGAGACTTTTGAGAGGCTCGACGGAGTGGGGCACAGGGTGGTACACGGCGGTGAAAGATTTACCGAACCGACTCTTGTCGATGAGACTCTCATAGAAGAGCTTAAAGAGTTGATACCTCTTGCACCTCTGCACAATCCGGCAAATATCGAGGGTATAGTAACTATGGGCAAAATCGCTCCGAAGATTCCTCAGGTTGCCGTTTTCGATACGGCATTCCATCAGAGTATGACGAAAGCGGCTTTTTTGTATGCAATTCCTATAGAGTTTTATAAAGAGTATGGAGTAAGGCGCTACGGTTTTCACGGAACCTCCCACTACT
>JALSPH010000079.1 GCA_026986055.1 Campylobacterales bacterium | reverse complement strand
CAGGCGACCAGCCTAACGCCATAAAACTTCTTACCAACTCCATAGAGGCGGGCAACAGGTACCAGACTCTGCTGGGAGTAACGGGAAGCGGCAAGACATTCACTATGGCGCAGATCATACAAAAGCTCCAGATACCCACCCTCATCATGACACACAACAAAACCCTGGCGGCCCAACTCTACAGCGAGTTCAAAGGCTTTTTTCCAAACAACCATGTGGAGTATTTCATAAGCTATTACGATTACTACCAGCCCGAAGCCTACATTCCAAGGCAGGATCTTTTCATAGAGAAAGATAGCGCCATAAACGACGAGCTGGAGAGGCTGAGGCTCAGCGCTACCGCAAGCCTGCTTACCTACGACGATGTTATAGTCGTAGCTTCCGTTTCGGCAAACTACGGCCTTGGAAATCCCATCGAGTATAAAAAGATGGTCCAAAAGCTAGAAATCGGCGATGAGATCGACCAAAGAACTCTTCTGCTTAGGCTTGTGGAGATGGGCTACAAAAGAAACGACAACTTCTTCGACAGAGGCGATTTCAGGCTAAGCGGCGATGTCATAGACATATATCCGGCCTATAGCGAAGATGAGGCTGTCAGGGTCGAATTTTTCGGCGACGAGATAGAGGCGATCTACACTTTCGACCCCCTTACGAACAGAAAGATAAAAGATCTCAAAAGCACGATTATCTACGCCGCAAGCAACTTCATAGTAGGGGGAAACAAACTTCAGCAGGCGATAAAGAGTATAGAGGAGGAGTTGAGTCAGAGGCTTGCATGGTTCAAAAAAGAGGGGAAGCTGGTGGAGTACCAGCGCTTGAAGCAAAGAACCGAGTTCGATCTTGAGATGCTCGAGACTACAGGCATGTGCAAAGGCATAGAAAACTACGCCAGACACCTTACCGACAAGAAACCGGGAGAGACGCCATACTCGCTCATAGACTACTTCGAGATAAAAAACCGCCCCTATCTGATTATAGTCGATGAGAGCCATGTCAGCCTGCCGCAATTTAGGGGAATGTACGCAGGAGACAGAAGCCGAAAAGAGGTGTTGGTGGAGTACGGCTTCAGACTGCCGAGCGCACTAGACAACAGACCATTGAAGTTCGAAGAGTTCATAAACAAAGCCCCTCACTACCTCTTCGTCTCCGCCACTCCTGCCGAGCTTGAGATGGAGCTAAGCTCCACGGTAGCCGAGCAGATCATCCGCCCCACCGGTCTTTTGGACCCGGAAGTGGAAGTGGTTGACAGCAAATACCAGGTAGAGCACCTATATGACGAGATAAAAAAGGTCGTAGAGAAAAAAGAGCGGGTTTTGGTGACGGTTCTGACAAAGAAGATGGCAGAAGAGCTTACTACATACTACAACGATTTGGGGCTTAGAGTAAAATATATGCACTCGGACACCGACGCCATAGAGAGAAATCAGATCATAAGAAGCCTAAGAGTCGGAGAGTTTGACGTGCTTGTCGGAATAAACCTTTTAAGAGAGGGACTCGACCTGCCCGAAGTGAGCCTCGTAGCGATACTCGATGCCGATAAAGAGGGTTTTTTGCGCTCCGAAACCGCTCTCATTCAGACTATGGGAAGAGCGGCAAGAAACCTTAACGGCCGCGTCATAATGTACGCTCAGAAAATGACGGACTCCATGAAAAGAGCCATCGAGATTACAAACTACAGACGAGAGAGGCAAAAAGAGTTCAACGAAAAGCACGGCATAACCCCAAAATCGGTCGGCAGAAGGCTCGATGAAAATCTCAAAGTGGAAGATCACGGCATCTTGTATGAAAAAAAGAGCAAGATAGAGAGAATGCCGGCAAGAGAACGGCAAAAACTTGTAAAAGAGCTGACACTAAAAATGAAAGAGGCTGCAAAAAAACTGGAGTTCGAGGAGGCCGCAAGACTAAGAGACGAGATCAATAAAATCAAGCAGCTTTAGATATGAAGATAGTGATTTAGGGGACAGGATTTAGGGGTTGGTGAGAGCGACTTTGCTTCCCCTTTCGCCTTTCTGACGTATTACTCTTCTTATTCTTGGATTATTTCAATCCTATATCAAGTCTCATCTCAAGTGCTTCGGCGTACTTAATCAGTGTTGCGAGGTTGGGCATATAGGTATTGTTCAAACTTTCAAGCCTTGATATATTCGATTTTGAAGTTCCGATTTTTTTAGCAATATCATCTTGTGTAAGCCCTTTTGCCACACGTGCCGCAACCAACTTTTTTTTGATAGCAAAAAGAGGCTTGAGTGCATTGTATTCGTTACGCACTTCTTCATTTGCCAGTGCTTTACTCTTAAAATCTGCAAATGCAGGTCTTTTAGTCTTTTGCATTGTCTATCTCCTTTTTTCGTTTAAGTGCAATTTCAAGGTCTCTCTTTGGTGTTTTTTGATCTTTTTTGACAAAAGAGTGCAATATGATGATCTTTTGACCCTTTTGGTGACAATAGATACTGCGACCGATACCCTCTTTGGCTTTAGCTCTTAATTCAAATAAGCCGCCATTGAGTGGCTTGGTGTACGGCTCTCCAAGTTGAGCTCCTGCCACCTCTATAAGTTCAAAATATGCAGCATTTTCGCCAGTATCTTTGAAGGCAGAGCAAGAGTCTCAGCCTCTACATTCTCATCAAAAAACTCTATCGTCCAACCCATAAGGCATGTTATCATATTAGATAACTATTGTCAAGGGTATGTAGAAGTCCATAAGGGAAATAGGGGTCAGGTAGAGCGATTTGTTAGCTGCTCTGCTCACCGCTCTGAGCCTCTAGATGCTCTTCAAACATTGAAATTATTTCTTCTATCATTGTTACTATGCTATTTAATAGCTGAATCAGTTCGTCATCGTTTCCTATAACTTCCTTATCCAATGTTAACTTAATAACTGGTTCAAATGATTGGCCAACTTTTACATTGTTAGCAGGTGGCATTCTCATCAGGATCATGCCATCCCGAATTGGGCCGCAGTGCATATCTTTTATTGTAAGAATTGGGCCTGATGCATTGACGATTTGAAAGTACTTAATCCCAGCATAGTGTGCAACTGGAATCAGCGATCTATGTTTATCGATAATATCCAAGTCATGCAGGGCGCGTAATAAATCATTTCCCCCTTTATATGGTTTCAATGATTTTATGAGTGCTATCGCCTTATCTCCTGCCCTATCGATATGCCGTTTATTAATCATTTCATCAAGACTATTCTCATCATTTGCAAAGGGGAAATAAACATGCTTAGGGTTTCCATCAGATTTGGCAACCAATTCTGTAGCTAAAAGGTCCAATGACGCTCTAAGGTTATGGATTATATCCCCAATTATTGCCGCAAAACAAAGAGGAACATCATGCTTTACTCGGAGAGTCCAATTGTAATTGGGGGAGTTTGGATCCTTTTCCACTACAACTTTAATAGGCTGTGACTTTAAGTAATCCTCTATATGTTTGTTCAATTCTTGAATATGAGTCTTTGCTCTTTTGACCTTAAGCTTTGCGCCTAAAAAATTTTCATTATTCATCATGACTTCTTCCTGCAGCTAACGCGAAGCAGAGCGACATACTGAAGATGAAAGAGAAAGCATAGCTTTCTGTTGCGTCTGAAGAGTGGTTAAAAGTGTTCGCTCCGCGATATGTTGGTTTCTGCGCGGACTGCGCAGCTGTTCATTCATAAACATTATACCCCTATAAAGCTT
>JALSPH010000078.1 GCA_026986055.1 Campylobacterales bacterium | reverse complement strand
GGTGGCTTTGAACTCCACTCGTCCCTTTTTGTCCAAAGCTTTTCCTCTGCTTTTGGAGACTATCTCAAGCGATACAAACTCGATATCTCTCATAGAGGCTTCGATCTCCTCTAAAGTTGAAGTTGAAAGGGAAGTGGCTACAAGATAGTCGGCTTTTTTCACAACATATGCCGTATATCTCGAACGCATGAGGGTTTCGGCGCTCAAAGGGATCTCCCCTTGCTCTATATACCTCCCGCAACACTCCATATACTCTCTTCCAAGTCCGCAGGGGCACTCAGCCATTTACAGTTCCGCTCCTGAGGTCCACTTGGAGAGTCTCAGGTTTTTTAAGAAAATAGTATATAAGGTAGAGTACGAACCCGACTCCGCCAAGCGCGAACCACAACAGTGCCGCACCGACGCTAAATTCGCGTCTGCTTACAGTGAGTATCGAACCGTTCATATCTTCTATCTTGTAGTTATTTTGCGTAAAGAGGTCCATTATGCGCGTCATCTTCTCTCTTTCAAGAAGCTTTTCGTCGTTTACGACAGCTACTACGAAGTTTTGCAGTTTCGCAAGGTTCTCTTCTTTTTGCCGCCTCTCGTAGACCAGTACGACCACTCCGGCGACTGCGGCTATCAAAAGAAACAGAAGTGTCAATTTTGCTGCTTTTGAATGATTTCGTTCACTACTATGCCCCTTATTTTACGGGCTTGGTAGTCGAGTTTGTGAAAAAGTTCGTAAACCTTTTCTGCATCGAGCATGACCTTGTTTCGAAAATCGTACAAGCCCGTAGTGGCATCGTGAGGAATGTTTTCATCCAAAAATCTGTAAAACTCATCTCTTCTATCTTCATATGCCCGAAGCTCTTTCATGATCTCTTCTCTCTCCATCCGCTGCACCTTTTTTTAAGAGGATTATACTATACTTTCGCCTATGGTCTCACTTCTTATATCTATTTTGGGTATATACTTTTTCGTAGCTCTGGGCGCATTCGCCAAATGGCGTTTCAAAGAGGAGCTTCACGAACGCTCGCTCATTCTCATCTCCGTATATATACTGCAGCCATTTTTGACATTCTGGGGACTTACGACAAGAGAGTTCGATCCGGACATTTTCGAAGCTCCGGCATGGTATCTGCTGACCGTTTCGCTTCTTTTTCTTTTGATGCTTGCATTTTCCAAAAGCCTCTTTCCCGACAAAAAGAAGAGAGCCATTTTTTTGGTCTCATCTCTTGTCGGGAACACGGCAAACCTGGGAATACCCCTCGGTATAGCGATTTTTGGAGAAGCGAGCGTCCCTTATACCACCATGATTAACCTCACAAACGTTCTTTTCGTAAACAGCGTAGGAGTCTACATCTACTCTTCCGGAAGCTTCAGTCCGAAAGAGTCCATGATGAACGTCGTGAAAATGCCGATTTTGTGGAGTGCGGCGGCTGCATTGGCAGTCAATATAGCAGGCATAGAGATTCCACATACCATAGAGGAAAATCTGAAACTCGGAGCCTACGCATCTATAGTCGTACAGCTGCTTCTGTTTGGCATCTACCTTGCAGGCGTAAGAGTCGAACACCTCGATCTCAAACTCATCAAAGCGGTCGGGAGCGTCAAGTTTTTCATACTTCCGGCTCTTGCATACGCACTTTTGCAACTATCCGACATGAGCCCTTTTATAGAGTCGATCCTTCTGATGGAGCTCATAACACCGCTCGCCATAGCGAACGTAAACTTCGCCGCCCTATTTAACTGCAGGCCAAAGGATGTCGCCGCACTCGTCTTTGCAAGCTCCATCTTTTTTCTGCTCTACTTCGTTCTGATCTGGCCGCTCATAGTAAATTCACAATAAACACTATAAAAACATATTTATAACTATAATTTTTGTTAATTGTCGTAATCAATCAATTTTTCTTAAAAAAATTTACTCTTTAAGCCGATAGTTTCTCGTAAACACTTTGACACTGGAGGGTTTAATGGCCAATTTTAGTATAAAAAAACTACTTCTTTTATCTTTTGCCGCTATCGTGGCGATACTCCTTGTAAACATTGCAATATCGCTTGCAGCGATAGGTTCTGCCGAAAAGGGTATAGCGGAAATCAAAGAGAGCGACAAGGTGATGGAAGATATCGCCGTTGCGGAAAAAAGCTTTTTGGAGAGTACGTTGTGGGCGGAAATCTATCTGCTTAAAGGTGAGTCCGAGAGTTTAAAAAGATATGAAAAGTATATGGATGAGACCAAAGATTATCTTACGAAACTCTCTGCAGAGGTAAAAGATAGCGAACTGAAAAAACTTGTAGATAGTGCCGGAGAAAAGATTTTGGAGTTCGACAAACTCGTTAATACAGGATCTGAGGACAATTATATGAACGTTGAACATCTGCATGAAAAAACCATCAAAATTTTAGATGAGATCCACGACGAAACAAACGGTACAAAAAGAGAGATTATAGAAAAGAGCCATAAAACCGTTCTCGAAGATAAGATCTTTATGATGATCATTGCTACAGTCGGAGCTATAGCAGCGATAATCCTGGCACTGATGATATCTTCATACATAACCAAAAACCTGAAAAGTATAGAGGATGCGGCAAAAGAGTTGGCAAGCAGTGACGGCGACCTAACCAAAAGAATGCCCGTCATAGGTAAAAACGAGATCGGAGTTCTTGCAGAGAAGATAAACCTCTTCATAGAGAAAGTACAGAACACGATAACGGAAGCGAAAACGAACGGAAGCGAAAACTCCTCCGTCGCCGCGGAGCTCTCGGCTACGGCTCTTGAGATCGGGCGTAGAGCCGAAGATGAAGCTGCCCTCATAGCAGACACGTCACAAACCGGCGAAGAGGTTTTCGCAACTCTCAAAGATGCAGTTAGAAGAGTCAACGCTAGCGAGGAGAATGTAAACAGAGCTGCCGAAACACTTGCAAACGCGAACAGGACTATAAATCATCTTATCGACACCATAAACAACACAGGTGCCAAAGAGTCCGATCTGGCTCAAAACATCATCCACCTCCAGGAGGAGGCCAACGGCGTAAAAGAGGTTCTCGATATCATAAGCGACATAGCAGACCAAACCAACCTCCTGGCGCTAAACGCAGCCATAGAGGCGGCACGAGCCGGTGAACACGGCAGAGGCTTCGCCGTCGTTGCCGACGAAGTTAGAAAGCTTGCCGAACGAACGCAAAAGAGCCTCTCTGAAATCACGGCTACGATAAACCTCGTTATCCAATCCATAAACGACATAAGCGGCCAGATGCAGGCAAACGCCAAAGAGTTCGAGGTGGCTGTAGAGCAGGTGGTAGAAGTGGAGGGAGAGATAAACAGTGTAAACGAAGCCTTGAGCGAAGCGGCAGCCGTCAGCAGAGAGTCGGCAAGAAGCTCCAACGAGATAGCAAAAGAGATGCAAGATGTCATAGAGAATATGAAAAACATCACCGACATCTCCACGCAAAACGCTAGAAGCGTCGAAGAGATCGCAGGCGCGGCGGAGCACCTCAGCAAACTTACCGAAGAGCTGAACCACCGCTTGGGTCTTTTTAAGACTTGAAAACGCTTTTGAGTTCACCGTGCACTCCATAAAGGTTGAGATTTTGAAATGTTCGGACATAGTTTTGGTAGGCGCATCCACCGGAGGACCGGGCCTCATAGAGTCTATAGTGTCGAATCTGCCGCAAAATTTTGCAGCTTCAGTCGTCATAGCGCAGCATATGGACAGCCTCTCTTTGAGCTCTTTTGCAAAAAGG
>JALSPH010000077.1 GCA_026986055.1 Campylobacterales bacterium | reverse complement strand
GAAGAAGCAGCGGTAAAAGAAGAATGGAAACAAATATGGTACGTTTCACATGCCGCCTTTCGTCTGCCCCTCTATTTGAAAGGGGAACCGTTTACGAAAGACAAAGCAAATTTCGTTCCTAACTTACTGGAGCATAGTAACTGAGGCTGCTTTTACCGAATCTCCTCTCCTTCTCTTTTACAAAAGAGCCGAGTTTTTCGGGAAACTTCTCTTTGGACATATGTTCGACTATTATCATGATTATCTCTTTGGGATCTATCTCTTCTATAGTCTTTTTGACCTTTTCATAAATATCCGACTTTCCCTCACGAATCGAAAATGGCGGATCGATGTAGAGATATGCTCTATCACCACTCTCTCTCAACTCCTTTAGAATCGAAGGAAGAATCAAAAAAGCGTCACCCCTTCTTACGTCACAGCTTTTGGCATCTATCGTTTTGCAGTTTTCCTGAAGCCTTCCGAAGGAGTCGGGGTCGAGTTCGACAAACCATGCTCTCTTGGCTCCCCTGCTCAAAGCTTCGAGGCCGACCGAACCGCTCCCTCCGAACATCTCTATGAAGTTTTCACCGACTATATCGAACTGCAAAGTGTTGAAAACCGACTCTCTAAGTCTGTTTTTGGAGCTTCTGGTAACCTCTTTGGATGGAAGCAGCAACTTTTTTCCTTTGTATTTGCCTCCGATAATTGTCGTATATAACTCTTTACCTTTTCGTTTCATAGTGCTCTTTTACTATCCTTATCAACTCTTCTGCAAATCTATTCGCGGCAGCATGAATCTTCTCTTCCAACGACTCCTCCTCAATCTGAAAGCTCTTTATAGCCTTTTTCGATTTACTAGCTTGGAGCTTCTCCTCTATCTTTATCATAAGCCTGGACCTGGAAAAAGGCTTGCTCAAATCGGCACCATCGTCCGAACCTATTCGCAAAAGCTCTTTGTCGCTTTTTATTGGATGGTCCGAGACGATCAAGTCAGCATCGTCGCCGTCTACTATATATCCTGCTAAAAATTTACGGAGTGATTTCTCAAGAAGTACCGATCGGCAAGATAAAGCTATTTTCATATTACTGAACCCACTAAGAAATTTTCGACATTATAGCAAAGGTGCGAAAGAGTCTAAACAAATTATCTTCATGACCGATATTCTTTAAAACCCAAATGGAGGAAAGCAAGATGGAGATTTTCAACGCCATGCGCACTCAGCAGACACACTCCTCTTTGCCTAAGGGTACTGAAGTAGCCGACAAAGCGGTTTCCCAGACCCACAAAAGTGCCAACCAGGTAAAAGATGAGACGAAACAGGTGGAACAGAAAGCCGACACGCAAAAGCTTAAAAAAGAGCTGCAGGAGATTACCGACCAGCTCAACAAGGAGATGGATCCGTTAAATACTTCCATACGTTTCGGATTCGACGACTCCTTATCGGAGCTCTATGTCTCGGTCATAGATACAAGCAACGACCAGGTAATAAGAAAGATTCCATCCGAAGAGGCAATGAGACTCGCAGCTAAGATGCGGGAGCTCGTCGGAATGCTCTTTGATAAAAAAGGGTAATCTCAACAACAGCAAGGACGCAAAAACATCATTGAAAAAGGATTGAAAATGACTGCAGCAGCCGCATACGACACTTACAGACAGAACAATATTCAGGTTGAATCTCCTGAAAAACTTATAGAGATGCTTTATGAGGGCATCATACGTTTCAGCTCTTTGGCAAAGAAGTCTATCGAACAGGGTGACATAGAAAAGAGAGTCTACTGGACAAATCGTGCAGTAGCGATTTTTGTCGAACTTATAAACTCACTCGATAAAAGCAGGGGCGAAGAGGTTTCAAACTATCTTGAGGGGCTATACAACCAGCAGATCAAGTTTCTAAACCAAAGCAACATAGAAAATAGCGCAGAGTATATCGACATAGTGATTCGCGTTACAAAAGAGCTTCTTGAAGCCTGGAGAGAAGTTACGGCAAATGAACTGGCTTAAAGAGTTTACCGCTGCGCTTGTCGAAGAGGATGAGCGCAGACTCATAGCGCTTATAGACTCACTACCGGAGTTTACAAGCGCAACGGAGGCCGAATCCGCTTTAGAACTCATAAAAAGCGCAACGGAGATTTTCGAAAAAAAGAGAGAAGATCTAAAAGTGCAGATGGCCGAAATTGAAAAACAGAAAAAATTCCTATCTTCCGATTCCGTTAAAACCACCTCCATCCTCGACATACACTCATAAGAGTTTCAACTCAATTACGATAAAATCCCGAAAATTTCTTTCTATATAGGAAAAGTGATGAAAAAAAATGTAAACAAAGTTGTTCTCGCCTACTCCGGAGGGCTGGATACCAGCATAATTCTCAAATGGCTGCAGGATGAGTATAACTGTGAGGTAGTAACCTTCACCGCAGATATCGGACAGGGAGAAGAGGTCGAGCCGGCAAGAGAGAAGGCTCTGAAACTCGGTATAAAACCTGAAAATATCTTCATCGAAGATCTTCGTGAAGAGTTTGTTCGCGACTATGTCTTTCCAATGTTTAGAGCGAACGCTATCTACGAAGGTGAATATCTGCTTGGAACATCCATAGCAAGGCCTCTTATAGCCAAGAGGCAGATTGAAATCGCTGCTTTAACGGGTGCAGATGCGGTAAGTCACGGGGCTACAGGAAAGGGGAACGACCAGGTACGCTTCGAACTCGGCTACCTTGCTCTAAACCCCGATATCACCATCATAGCGCCCTGGAGGGAGTGGGATCTCAACAGCAGGGAAAAGCTTCTAAAATATGCGGAGTCTCACGGGATTCCCATAGAGAAGCACGGTAAAAAGTCACCCTACTCCATGGACGCCAACCTTCTGCACATCTCTTATGAGGGGGGGATTCTCGAAGACCCTATGAACGAACCTGAAGAGAGTATGTGGAGGTGGACGGTAAGCCCGGAAAATGCTCCCGATACTCCCGAATACATAACAATAACTTATAAAAATGGAGATCCCGTAGCCATAGACGGCAAAGAGATGACACCGGCACAGATTCTTACCACGCTCAACGAATACGGCAACAAACACGGCATCGGAAGGCTCGATATCGTCGAAAACCGCTATGTAGGCATGAAGAGCCGTGGGTGCTACGAAACGCCGGGCGGTACCATAATGCTCAAAGCACATAGAGCTATAGAGTCTATAACTCTTGACAGAGAAGAGGCCCACTTGAAAGATGAGCTTATGCCGCGCTATGCGAAGCTTATTTACAACGGTTTTTGGTTCGCTCCCGAAAGAAAGATGCTTCAAGCCGCGATAGACAGAACACAGGAAAATGTAAACGGAGATGTAAGGCTCAAACTCTACAAAGGAAGCGTAACGGTAGTCGGACGCCAATCTCCAAACTCACTTTTCAACCCGGAATTCAGCACATTCGAAGAGGACAGCGTCTACAACCAAAAAGATGCGGAAGGCTTCATACGCCTTAACGCTCTTAGGTTTATTATAGAGGGCCACGCGCGAAAAAAGCGATAACACCTGCGTGTTGTCGCTCGCGCGTGGCGGGCGAAGCGTTGTGCACGGTAAGTGCACCGCGTAGCCCAGGTTACCGAAAGAGTGAGCAAAGCGAACGGGTTCTTCGCATAAGCGAAGGCTCTCTTGCGCGAAAAAAGTGATAACACCTGCGTGTTGTCGCTCGCGCGTGGCTCATGGTAAATTTA
The DNA here is from genome assembly GCA_026986055.1 of Campylobacterales bacterium. Lineage (GTDB taxonomy): Bacteria > Campylobacterota > Campylobacteria > Campylobacterales > Hydrogenimonadaceae > Hydrogenimonas. Next base: position 54 of record JALSPH010000077.1, on the reverse strand, counting down.
ACATTACAAAGATAGAATAGGCAAAACACTACTTCGATAATAAGCGGCAGTAGA
>JALSPH010000076.1 GCA_026986055.1 Campylobacterales bacterium | reverse complement strand
AACCTCGACTTCGCCGACGTAAATACCGTCATGAGCCACCGAGGGCTGGCGCTTATGGGAGTGGGTGAAGCAAGCGGTCAAAGCTCTGCTTATGAAGCTGTGAAAAACGCCATAGAATCACCACTGCTTGACAATATGAGCATAAACGGTGCCATGGGTGTACTTGTACACTTCCATATACATCCTGATTATCCACTTCTTGAAATAAGTGAAGCTATGGGTATAGTTGAAGATAATGCCGATGAAGATGCGCATGTGATTTTCGGAACGACTACAGATGAAACTCTTGCACCTGATGAAGTCAAAATCACCATCGTCGCCACAGGCTTTGAAAGCGAAGAGGAGAGTAAAGGCGAAGAGGAGAAAGAGAGTAAAAAGCAGATCACTCTGATGCAGCCTGAAAGCAGCGAACCTCCCATTCCTACAAGCACCCCAAGAGTCAAAGTCGTAGGAGGTTACGACAACGAAGAGATACTCGACATCCCTACATGGATGCGAAACCAGATGGATTAAGCCCCCAACCGCTCCTGAAACTGGATGGGACCCTCACTCTTCCCATCCAGGAACTGCCTGACATATGGGTTTTTCGTATTTTTGAAGTGATCCGCATCTCCCGTCTCGATTATCTTTCCATCATATAGCATCGCAAAATAGTCACCCGCTTTGAAACTCTCTTTTATATCGTGGGAGATAAGAACGGAAGTTACTCCAAGCCTCTTTTTAAGATTGATGATCATCTGAGAGATCAGATCGCTCGTAATCGGGTCCAAGCCGCTCGTAGGTTCGTCGTAGAGAATTATTTGAGGGTCCAGAACTATGGTCCTTGCAAGCCCTACCCTTTTTCGCATACCGCCGCTCAACTCGTCAGGGTATAGGTCTATCACCTCCTTTGGCTTCAGCGCGACCATTTCGAGCCTCTCTATAATACGCTCTCTTATCTCTTTTTCTTGCATATCTGTATGCTCTCGAAGAGGAAAGGCGACATTTTCGTAGACATTCATACTATCAAACAGTGCGCCGCTTTGAAAGAGAAAGCCCACCTTCTTGCGCACCCGTCTTATCTGCTCCTCGTCGGCACGGCTGATCTCTTCGCCGTCGACCCAGATCTCACCCTCGTCCGGCTTTAGAAGTCCTACGATATGTTTAATGATCGTAGACTTCCCACCGCCAGACAAGCCGAGAATGACCGTGGTTTTGCCTTTCGGGATCGTAAGATCGACCCCTTTGAGTACCTGTTTGGGGCCAAAACTCTTTTTCAAGCCCTTTATCTCTATCATCTTTACGCCTCTACTTTAGACAATTTTTCTGTACAGATATCGTCCCAGAAGTATCGTCAATGCTACCACAAAGATCTTGAAATCCCACTCAGAAGCGATGTGTGCTTTTTGAAACAGCTCATTTTCTAGTATCGACTCACCCTGGGCCTGAAACTCAAGAATCTGAGGAGTGTAGTAGAGGGTGAACATGAAACCTGTCCAAACGACGACAAAGGCGCTGTAGAAGGTTATTGGGTCTCTGTAGAAGCGAAGAAAGTGGTACCCCTCAGCTACAAGTATGGCTGCACACGTTACATTCACCAAAATGTTGCTCTTTATAAATATCTGAGTCATGATGAGCCCCTCCTGGTAGTGAGTGAGAACACCACCGCCCAGAAGATCGTCCGCATGAAAGATAACAGGTGCAGCAAATACCCCGGCACTGAGTGCAACTCCCAAAGTTATGCCAAGAAGCATAAGATAAGGTATCCAAAGGTATTTAGGCATAGATAGCTCTATAGGCGACTTAGGTTCTTTCATTTTTGTTCCTTATAATAGTGTTAAGAGTTAAGTGCTCAGCGTTGAGCATCCATCATCCATCATTCAACATTCAACATTCAACTCTCAACATTCAACATTCAACATTCAACTCTTAACTCTTAACTCTTAACTCTTAATTATAAACCCTCTATCAAGCCCTGCCAAATCTTTATAGAATATCGGTTTGCCAAGGCCTAATTTCAACGAGATCTCCTCTATACTCTTTCGCTGGTCATACCCCATCTCGCACGCTATATAAGGAATCTCTCTTCTCTTTACGCACTCCAAAATCTTTTCCAAGAGTTCATCTCCTCTTTTACCGCCAAAGAGTGCCTCTTTGGGCTCGTACTTCACAGGGTCCGGCAGATTGAACTCTTCAGAAATATATGGAGGGTTTGAAACAACCAGTTCGATATCTTCATCGACACCTGAGAGAAGGTCGCACTTTATCAGCTTCACTCTATCTTCCACTCCGTACCGCAAAAGATTTTTCTTGGCATATTCGAGGGCCTTGTCGCTTATATCCGTTGCCGTAATATGCAGATGGGGAAACCTTCTGGCCAAAACAAGTGACACTGCACCGCTTCCCACACCAATCTCTGCAACCCTTTCTATTTTCTTTTCCCCAACTATTTCAGCCGCTTTCTCTACCAATAATTCAGTTTCCGGACGGGCTATGAGAACACCGGGTCCCACTTCCAACTCCAGGTCGTAAAAAGAGACTCGGCCGGTTATATACTCTATAGGCTCAGCCTCTTCTCTTCTTTTTACCAGCTTGAAATACTCTTTTGCATTTTCAAGTTCCCTATCTGCCAAAAGATGCAGAGTGGTTCTTTGGCAGTCCAGAAAATAAGATAAAAGTATCTCCGCTTCGAGCCTCGGCCTCGTAGCGACCTTTTTCACCCTTTTGGAAGCTTCACGCAGAGCCTCTTCTATCGTCACAGGCTGCACTCTCCTTTAAGAGCCTCGTCGCCACCCTTGTTCTCTACGCTTTTGTCTCCAAGTGCACTCAAACGCTCTATTATGGGCGGGTGAGAGTAGTAGAAAAATATTGTAAGAGGGTGAGCTTTCGGGAAACTCTGGTTTTCATCTACAAGCTTTTTAAGAGCGCTTACAAGATCGGATGCACCGCAGAGTTCGGCAGCGTATCTGTCGGCTTCATACTCGTTTCTTCTGCTTATGAAGCTCATAACCGGCATAAAGAGAAAAATGAAAACAGATATCAGAAGCATGAAAACCACCATCAACATGGCGGGAGTCTCACGAACTCCAAGCTCCATAAAGAAGCTTGTCGGGATATGTCCGAAAATGTAGAAGCCTACAAAAAGAATGCCGCCTAGCATCGCTATGTTTTTGTATATGTCACGATGTTTGAAGTGGCCAAGTTCGTGACCGAGCACCGCAAGGAGCTCCTTTTCGTTCAACTTCTTCAAAAGTGTGTCAAACAGCACTACCCGCTTGCTTTTGCCAAGTCCTCCGAAGTATGCGTTGAGTCTGGAGTCTCTTTTGCTGGCATCTACCACAAAGACTCCTTCGCTTTCAAAGCCCGATCTTTTCAAAAGGTCGTCGATTTTCGCTTTCAGCTCTTCATCTTCAAGAGGTGTAAACTTGTTGAACATCGGAGCGATGACGGTAGGGTAGAGAAGATTTACGATAACTATGAAGGCAAAAACCAGCAGGAAACTGAAAAACCACCACATAGGTACGTTCACGATGATCCAAGCTATTGCTGCACTCAATACGGAAGCTACCAATAGAGTCATTAGACCGCCCTTTATCTGGTCACTCACGAAAAGTTCGGGCGTCATGTTGTTGAATTTGAAACGCTCGTCTATCACGAAAGTTTTATAAATGGTGAAAGGAAGCTCCACTATGTAGTTGACTATCAAAAATAGGTTGACGGCCACTACCGCCTGTAAGATCGGACCCATATTCCATGTAAGAGTGTCGAGCCAGCGAATACCGA
>JALSPH010000075.1 GCA_026986055.1 Campylobacterales bacterium | reverse complement strand
GAAGTTCCGCTGATTTTCGAAGAGGAGAGGCTTTTGCCGATAGCTTCGATGCAGGTAGTCTTCAGGTATAGCGGTGCACTGGCGGATGACGGAAGGCCTGGTCTTGCTAAGTTTTCGGCGCGTATGATGAACGAAGGTACAAAAACTCTTGGAAGTGTTGGTTTTGCAAAAGCGCTCGAGCAAAGAGCCATAAGTTTGAGCGCCCATACGGGTACGGAGACTTTTGTCTTCGAACTTGGGAGCCTCAAAGAGGAGTTTGCAAAAGGTGTGGAGCTTTTTAGTTCTCTTCTAAAAGAGCCAAACCTCACCCAAGAGAGCTTCAAAAAGGTGCAGACCACGACTATAGGCTCTTTGATGCGAAAAGAGAGCGACTACGACTATCAGGCCAGCCTGCTGCTTAAAAAGCTGCTTTTTGATGGTACTCCTCTGGCGAATCCGGCCGACGGAACCGTCGAAGATATCAAATCTCTTACTCTAAAAGAGGTTGAGGAGTTTTTGAAAAAACACCTCGTCTTAAGCAGGGCGATAGTCGTTGTCGGCGGCTCCATGACGCTCGATGAAGCGAAAGAGTATGCAAAAGAGGCGTTGAAAAATCTAAAAGTGGGCAAGTTCGAGCCTCTGCCCTATTTTACGGCAAGCGACATGGCGAAAGTCGCTAAAGAGAGCAGAGAGACCGAGCAGGCTTATATCTATTTCGGTGCACCTTTCAACCTTCATGCCGACGATCCGCAGAGCTACAAAGCCAAAGTCGCCGCTTTCATTCTGGGAAGCAGCGGTTTCGGAAGCCGCCTGATGGAGGAGATAAGGGTCAAAAGAGGGCTTGCCTACTCCGCATACGGGCGTATAGTTCTAAATAGAAGCAGCAGCTACTTCAGCGGCTATTTGCAAACGAAACTCGAAAATGAAGAGGATGCGAAAAAGATCGTATCCGAGGTCGTGGAGGAGTTTGTAAAAAAAGGTGTAACCTCCAAAGAGCTTGAGGATGCGAAGATGTTTCTTTTAGGCTCGGAACCCCTTAGAAACGAGACCCTCTCCCAAAGACTCGGCCGTGCTTTCAACGAGTACTACAAAGGTTTGGGTCTAGGGTACTCCAAAAAGGAGCTTAAGCTTATAGAAGCGCTCGAGCTTGAAGATCTAAACAGTTTCATAAAAGAGCATCCTGAAATTTTGAAGCTCTCTTTTGCGATCGTCACAAACGACGAAGCCAAAAAGGGGCATACCGAGCGGTGAAAAAAGAGCCCGGCGGCTCGGTGAGCCAAAAAGAGATCGAGCCAAAGCTAAAAAAGGGCGGATTCTCTTCGCTTCTCGAGCTTGCTATAAACGTACCTTCCGCATATATCGACACAAGGCTTAGCCAAAAGATAGCGGTAGGCGAGATTCATACGTTGGAAGGTGAGGTCATATCTTCATCCAAAGCCGCCGGCAGGCTCAAAGCGCTCTTTAGCTCTCCTATATCTTCAAAGCCTATAGAGATAACGGTTTTCAACCCAAAACCTTTCCACTACGCACTCTTCAAACCCGGAATGCGCCACTTTCTGCAAGCGAAAGTAGAGAGGTTCGGCGGCAAGCTTCAGATGGTAAACCCCAAAACTCTCTCAAAAGTGGGCGAGATAGTACCGAAATATAGAAGCAAGCTCAGGCAGGATATTCATAGAAAGCTCGTAGCCTCTTTGCTGAGCCTGGAGAGTCTGGCAGCCGAAGGGCTGGATGAGAAGAGGGCGGGGTTGATTTTGAGAGCCCATTTTCCGGATAGCAGGTGGCTTGAACTATATCGCAAACATGGAGGGCTTGGTCCGAAGACGCTGGAAGCATTGAAGTTTGCCGAAGCGCTTGATTACTTCAAGCGTATGGGCGGCAAAAGGAGATATTTCAAAGCGTTGGAGCCTCTTTGCGGCGATCCGTCCGACTTTATAAAGAGGCTCCCTTTCGAGCTTACCGAAGATCAGAAGAGGGCTATAGAGGTTATTCGTAAAGATCTTGCAAGAGATAGAGCCGCACGAAGGATGGTCGTAGGAGATGTCGGGTCGGGAAAGACTATGGTTATTTTGGCAGCGGCTATGGTAGCCTACCCGAAACGCTCCATTTTGATGGCGCCTACATCTATTTTGGCAAGGCAGCTCTATGAAGAGGCAAAAAAGTGGCTGCCGGAGTATATGAGGATTGCACTAGTTACACAGTCGAAAGAGATCGGCGATATAAAAAGTGCAAATTTCATCATAGGAACCCACGCTCTTTTGTATAGAGAGCTGCCGAAAGCCCCTTTGGTGATGGTGGATGAGCAGCACCGTTTCGGAACGGAGCAGAGGAAGCTTTTGGAACGGCTCGTCTCCCGAGCCCCCACATCCCAACCCCCACATCCCACACCCCACACCCCACATCCCAACCCCCAACCTCCACATCCCACACCCCAAAAACCCCACTACATCCAGTTTTCGGCCACGCCTATTCCGAGAACGCAGGCTATGATAGAGTCGGCTCTGGTAGATGTCACGCTTATAGAGTCTACCCCTTTTGTAAAAGATATAACGACGACCATCATCGGTAAAAAGGATTTTTCGAAATTGAAAGAGCATATTTTGAAAGAGACGAAAGAGGGGAGGCAGGTGCTCGTGGTCTACCCGCTGGTCGAAGAGAGCGAACATATAGAGTACAGGTCGATAGAGGAGAGCGAAGAGTTTTGGAAGAGAAACTTCGATGGGGTCTTCGTAACGCACGGAAAGGACAAGAGAAAAGATGAGGTTCTGCAGGAGTTTGCAAAAAAGGGAAAAATTTTACTTGCCACTACCGTAATAGAGGTCGGAATATCTCTGCCCAAGCTATCTACCATAGTTATCGTAGGAGCGGAGAGAATGGGGCTTGCGACACTCCACCAGCTAAGAGGAAGAGTGAGCAGAACGGGGCTTAAAGGGTACTGCTTTCTTTTTACCCATCAAGTTAAGAGTGAGCGTTTAAGCGCTTTTGCGAAGAGCAAAAACGGTTTCGAGATAGCGAGGCTCGATCTGAAATTTAGAAAAGCGGGAGATTTGCTCGAGGGGAGTGTGCAGAGCGGAAAATCTTTTCTTTGGCTCGATATGGCAGAGGATGAGAGTATAGTCGCCGAAGCGAAAGAGGCGGCGCTAAAGGAAGCGCCTAAATTTTAGTAGAGTCCGAAGCGTCCGTCGCCTCTTCTGTAGAGGACGCGCATCTTTCCGTCGATATCGTTGAAGACGAGAAACTGCTTGTCGGGCGAAGATTTGAGCATATTTAGCGCCTCTTCTATCTCGAGCGGCTTGTATAGGTCGAGCTCCATAGGTACGATCTCGTCGGAGTCGTCCGCCAGCGCCGCTGCGATTTCGGCTTCATGGGCTGCCGCAAGCTCATCGGGGCGAACGGATTTGTGCTCGGTCACCTTGTCGTGGTGGCGTCTTAGGACCTTTTGGGCGCGATCTATCGCTAGGTCGACCGCTGCATATACATCTTTGTCCTTTTGGCGGATAACTACGGTATTTTTGTTCGCCATATGTATGACGAACTCTACACTGTAACCCTTTTTTCCGTTTCTCTCGTCCGCATCTATCACGACTCTTGTAGAGATAATGTCAAGATTATATTTCTTTAAGCCATCTATAGCGTTTGATATATGCTCTTTTATGGCATCGGTCAGCTCGAAGTGGCGACCTACGATGCTTATATTCATCGTAATACTCCTTCAGTAAAATTTAGTGCTATTGTAGCAAACGGCGGCTTAAACGGCCACACGCCTCTTAAGGTTTTTGTATAGTGCGGCGGTGGTATCT
>JALSPH010000074.1 GCA_026986055.1 Campylobacterales bacterium | reverse complement strand
ATGCATACCGTCGAAGTTACCTATCGCTATAGAGTCAACCTTTGACGTAACAGTAAAACCATTCACGGTTTCCCTCCTTTCCGGGAATCGTGGAAACCTCTTTTACCATCAAGCGCCACCCAAGCTCTCCACAAGCCTCTTCGAAACCTCTTTGTGCCTCTTGAAGCGCCTTTTCATCCTTGACGACGCCTCGTCTATCTCTTGCCGCTTCCCGTCCCACCTCAAACTGCGGTTTGAACAGTATTATCAAAACAGAACTTGATAGCTTGTCAAGACTCTTTAAGATGTGGCGGAGGCTTATAAAAGAGACGTCGCAGGTTACAATATCGAAAGGCTCATCAGCTTCGAACTCCCTGACATCCGTAGACTCTACGCTCTTGACCCTCTCATCCTCTCTTAGCGACTTATGAAGCTGAGAGTTGCCTACATCAAGAGCCGTAACGCTTGAAGCACCCCTTTCTAGCAGTATCTGGGTAAAACCTCCCGTACTTGCGCCTACATCGAGGCACCTTTTGTTCTTTATAGCTACTGGATGAACCTTTAAAAAACCGTCGAGCTTTTTTGCCGCTCGACTGACATAGAGGGTATCTGTCAAAATCTCGACACTGCTCGACTCTTCCACTCTTTGCGAACTCTTCTTTACCACTTTCGAGTCGACTTCGACGCTCCCCTCTTTTATAAGCGCCTGCGCCCTGTTCCTGCTTCCAACCAGACCCTTTTTCACCAAAAACTCGTCAAGTCTCACCTACAATCTCCCACATCCTACTCTCCGGCATCAGCTCAACTCCAACTTTTTTCGCTTTATCGTACTTGCTTCCCGGATCTTCTCCGTAGATTACGTAGTCGGTATGTTTTGAGACGCTGCCGGTCACTTTGGCTCCGAGGCGCTCGAGCATCGCTTTTATCTCGCCTCTCGACTTTTTCATGCTGCCTGTAAGCACTACAGTTTTTCCGGTAAAGAGAGACTCTTTAATCTCCTCTTTTTCAGGAGCTTTCGGCTTTATGATCTCAAGCAGTCGCAACACCTTCTCTCTGTTTACCCGCATGAATTCAAGGTAACTCTCCGCCATCTCCTCGCCGAACCCCTCTATCGACATCAACTCCTCTTTTGAAAGGTCTATGAACTCAAGCCCATATGTAGAGCATATCTTCTTGCTTGCCACCTCTCCTATATGCTCTATGCCAAGGGCGTTGAGAAAGCGCCAGCACTCCGCCCCTTTGCTTCTTGCTATCGCATCCAGGAGATTTTTGGCCTTCTTCTCTTTGAACCCTTCAAGCTTCAAAAGATCTTCCATCTTCAAGCGGTAGATATCTTCGAGCTCTTTTACAAGACCCGCTTCATACAGCTGTTCGACTATCTTTTCGCCAAGCCCCTCTATGTTGAGGCACTGCTTGGAAGCGAAGTAGATGATGGAGTTGACGACTCTGGCCGGACAGTTCAGGTTTTGGCACTTTATCAGTTTCCCCTCGTCAAGCAGTTCGCTTCCGCATACCGGACACTTGGTAGGACGCTCTATCTTTCTCTCTTTGCCGCTTCTGTACTGCTTCAAAACGGTTATGATTTTTGGTATGACATCCCCGCTTCTGATCAGCGTCACCATATCGCCTATACGCACATCGAGTTTCTCTATATAGTCGAAGTTGTTAAGTGTCGCACGCTCTACGGTAACACCCTCTACCTCCACCGGCTCCAGCACGGCGACGGGAGTGACGACACCGGTACGCCCCACCTGCAAAAGAACATCCACTATGCGGGTCTGTTTCTCAACTGCGGGAAACTTGTAGGCAACCATCCAGCGGGGAGCTTTGACTGTGTAGCCCAAAGCCTCCTGCGCAGCTATTCTGTCAACTTTTACGACCATACCGTCAAGCATGACGTCAAGAGAGTCTCTCATATTTTTCAACTCGTCGTATATCGCCTCAATCTCTTCTACACTTTCGCAGACTCTTCTTACGGGAGGTTTCCTGAAACCTAGGTCGTAGATGTAAGCCATCTTTTGACTAAGATACTCATACTTAAGATTGTTGACACCCACCCCCCACGGCTGAAAGATAAGCTTTCGCCTTGCCGTTATCCGCGGATCGAGCTGCCTGAGGCTTCCGGCTGCAGCGTTTCTTGGATTTGCAAAGAGTGTTTCACCTTTTTGGGCCCTCTCTTGGTTAATACGCTCGAACTCTCTTTTGGTCATCAACACTTCGCCGCGTATCTCTATTAGATCTTTGTGCTCGATTTCGAGCCTGATAGAGTTGATAGTTCTGGCATTGTTTGTGACATCTTCACCCTCCACTCCGTTTCCACGAGTGATCGCCTGCTTCAAAATACCGTTTTCATATATGAGGTTGAGGCTCGCTCCGTCGAACTTCGGTTCGACATAGTAGCGCTCGTTCGGGAAGTTCTTCTCTATGCGCTCCATCCACTCTTCGAACTCCTTTTCGTCGAAGACATCCTCCATGCTCCACATAGGGCTCAAGTGTTTCGCTTTTTTGAACCCCTCTTTAAGCGGTGCGCCTACTCTTTGAGTCGGAGAGGTCGGGTCTATATCTTGCGGATGCTCCTTTTCGTAAGCCTCCACCTCTTTGTAGAGTTTGTCGTAAACTTCGTCGGTAACTAGAGGGTTGTCGTCTATATAGTAGGCGTAAGCCCACTTCTTCAGAGTCTCTACCGCTTTTTTGTACTCTTCTTTGGTCATATTTTGTCACCTTCGGAGGGTTCTGGGAGCTTTGAAGGCTCCTTTTCAAGCTCTTTTTGCATCTTTTCGAGACTCTCTTGAAGCTCCTTTTGCAGCATCTTGAAACTCTTTTCGAACTCTTTTGAAATACCGAAAAAACTCTTCTCAAGCTCCTTTTTAACCTCATCGAAGCTCTGCAAACCCCTCTTTAGCGCATCCTCTAAGAGCTTCGAACTGCAGCTTGCGACGGCGCTTTGCAAAGCTTTATCGTAATTTTCCATAGTCACTACATCATCTACCAGCCATCGCCCCTCGATTTTCAGAAGCTCGGTATCGAATGAAGCGTTGCACTCACTCATCTTGACCGACTCCACGGGAACTACGAATTTTAGAGTCGTAGGCACGAAGGCGCGTCCGTTAACGACTCTCGCCCCTTCAATCTCTGCTTTTTTAAGCTCTACATTCAAAAAAGGCTCTTCAATCCTACCGCGTACGGTAAGAGATTTGGCCTCTTTTATGTCACCCTCCACCATTGCGCTCCAAAACTTCTGCGCAACCGGCTGAGGCAAAGAGCTCTCTTCTATTTTCGCACACCCTCCCAAAAGAATTACTATTGCGGATAAAACCAAAAAGAGTCTCATAAAATATCTCCTCTCTCTATCGCTTCATATACGGACAAAGCCTGCTTATGTTCGGCAACATCGTGACACCTGACTATCTTTGCGCCTCTGCGTACCGCCTCTATATGAATTGTCAAAGTTCCCGGAAGCCTTTTTTCTACAGGAGAAGGAGAGATCCTGTCTATCATCGACTTTCTACTTGCACCTATCATAACTTCGCAGCCGAAACGGGTGAAGTGCTCCAAGTTTTTCAGCAACATTAGGTTGTGCTCCAACCTCTTTCCGAAACCGATACCTACATCAAGAATCAACTCCCTCTCATCGAGGCCCAACGCCAAAGCTCTCTCTATCCGTTCGGTGAAAAACCGGTCGATATCGAGCACTACATTTTCATAAGTGGGATTTTTCTGCATATCTTCAGGGGTCCCTTGCATATGCATTATAACGAGTTTGGCTCCAAAATCTTTTGCAAGCAAGCCTATCGAGTCGTCTCTCATA
>JALSPH010000073.1 GCA_026986055.1 Campylobacterales bacterium | reverse complement strand
CGAGGAGGATCTTTTCAAGATCGAGGGGGAAGATCTATATATGATACCCACGGCCGAAGTTCCGCTCACGAACCTTTACAGGGACGAGATTTTGAAAAAAGAGGATCTTCCCGTAAAACTCACATCCTACACACCCTGTTTCAGAAAAGAGGCCGGGTCTGCCGGCAGAGACACCCGGGGAATGATACGACAACATCAGTTCGATAAAGTTGAGCTTGTATGCATAACTACCCCGGAAGAGAGCGATGATATTTTTGAAGAGATGGTCTCTTGCGCTTCGGACCTGCTGAAATCTTTGGGGCTTGCGCACAGAAAGATGCTTCTGTGCGCAGGCGATATGGGATTTAGCGCCGCAAAGACGGTAGATCTTGAAGTATGGTTGCCGGGGCAGGGAAGATACCGTGAAATCAGCTCCATCTCAAATACAAGGGAGTTTCAGGCAAGACGTGCGAAGATCCGCTACAAAGAGGAGAAAAAGAATCTACCAGTACACACGCTCAACGGTTCCAGTCTGGCGGTAGGACGCACTCTTATAGCCATCATGGAGAATTACCAGCAGGAGGATGGCTCCATCCTTGTGCCGGAAGCTTTGAGAGCCTACCTTTAGGAGAGTTGAGATATGGCTGAAGAGGAGGTGATCATCCTTGACGAAGAGGAGGAGAGAAGCTCCTCTTCAAGCGGCGAGCAAGAACCTGAAGATGAGGGTCCAAAAGAGAGAAAAAATAGAAAAAACCTCTTCATCCTTCTTGGCCTTCTCGCAGCAGCCATAATTTTACTGATCGCTCTTTTGGTCATCTTTTTGACAAAAGAGGAGCCTTCCGCCGAAAATATCGACTCTTCCGAGCTAGCCCAAAAGATAAAGGCTGCTGAAAAGATCAAACCGCTTGCCGCCCAATCTCAGCTTGAGAGGATGATCAAAAAGGCGAACATTCTTTACGAAAGAGGCGATAAAAAAGAGGCGCTCGAGCTTTTCGAGCAGATAGCGACCTACAGCGCCTCCATCTCGAACTACAACCTTGGCGTAGCTCAAATGAGACAGGGTCACTACGAAGAGGCTATAGCATCTTTCAAAAAGGCGATAGAAAACGGTGAAAACAGAACTATAAGCGCTATAAACGCAGCAGCCTGCGCACTCCATTTGAAAGATCAAAAGCGATTCGAGTACTACCTGGAGCTTGCCGAAGTATACCTGCCCGAAAGCTTCAACTCCCCGCTCTATAGCTACCTCTACTCCGTAGTCAACTTCTACAGAGGAAACTTTTTCGAGATTTTGAGTGCGGTCAACCACCCGGTCTCCGATGCCTACAAAAAAGAGCTCGACCATATAGGCGCCATAAGCTATTCGCTCTTTGAACGTCCCATAAAGGCTATAGACCTGCTTGAAAGAAGCACAACTCCCCGCGATTTTCTCTTTCTCGGTCAGCTCTATGCCAGAGCCGGAGACTACACTCTCGCCACTCAGTATCTTAAAAAAGCGATCGAAGAGGCGCTCTATCCATACAGAAGCAGAAAAGCGCTCGCACTTGTCGACCTTAAAAACCAACGGCCCCAAAATGCGGCAAAACTCTTAAGAGAGCTAAAAAAAGATTTCGACGGCAAGGGGCTCGATCTATACCCGATAAAAACCTCTCTGCACCCTGCGGTGTACGATATAGATGCCGCTCAAAAACGTTTCAGCGCGAAAACCCTCGTAACTCCTCCAACGGCCTACAGACTCCTTTTCGAATTCGCCCCCTTCAAGGTTTTCAATGCCCACCAAACCATCAACTACATAAAAAAGGGGAACGCCTCCATCTATGTAGACGAAGAGTCCGAAGCCTCCAAATATCTCTCAAGAAGCTCCAAAATATCGGGGGTCAATCTTCTGATCTCAAAAGCGATAAAGGCCGCCGTAGAGAACAGGCTTCAAAAGGCGAACGGACTCTTGAAAAAAGCTCTGAAAAGTTACCCGAACCACTCCATTTTACACTACAACCTGGCACTTACATATGCCCAGATGGGAAACTTCACCGAAGCAAACAGACACTTTTTGAGAAGCTACCACCTCGACTCATCCAACTACCTATCTGCGATTTTCGCTCTTATGTGCGAAACCTTTACCGCAAAAGCCGTGCCTCAGGTGGAAAAGTTCATACAGGAGGATTTGAAGCAGATAGAGAACCCGAACACCAAACAACTCTTCTACCAATCCCTGCTCTACTTCTACCAGGGAAACAATGCCGGTGCTACAAAGTGGCTCCAGACACCGCACGACAACAGACCTATATATCTTCTTTTCGATACGCTGGTCGCAGCCAACCAGGGTATGTGGGATGAGGCCAAAGAGAAGGTGAAAAAACTGCGTGATGTGATGCCGAAAGATGTTCTGGCCAATCTGATATACCTTGAAATCAGATACAAAGATCTCGATATGAAAGCTTTCAGCGCCAAAGCTGGACGTTATCTGAAAAAGAGGAGACTCGATCTGGATGAAGTTTACTACGGAAGCGCTTTTACAAGGGAGAACTACATAGCCTTGCGTTTTATAACGGGAACCCTTTACAGATTCAAAAAGCGCTCCGAAGAGAGGCTTCTTGAAGAGCAGGAGGATCCCGCAGGTATAGTGGAAGCGGTAGCTTTGAGCGACATCTATCTCAAGAGATTCGAAGAGGCTTACGTACTCTTCAACCAACTTGTAGACGAGTACAAACACCAAGATAGCAGAACTCTCTTTCTAGCGGCACTCGCTTCCGTGGGAGCGGGCCACCCGGCGAACGCTGCCGCACTTCTTGAGCTTGCAAAACTGAGCGATCCAAACAATTTAGATAGCCGCTACGCTCTTGGTCTTCTCTACCTGGAGCAGGGAAACGTCGATGCAGCCGCTATTCAGTTTTCCAAAATTCCAAACGGAGTCTTCAAGTCCGAATACTTCGACTTCGAGATAACCGGAATGGGCAAAGAGTAGCCCCTTTGGCTACACCCCTTCGCAACTATCTATGGAGCAATCGCTCGGAAGCATCGAAAGATAGCTGTTGAGTGCTCCTATGTATGCTTTGGCACTTGCGAGCATCGTATCTATGCTAAGACCATGCCCTATGACGGCACTTCTGCTCTCATCGAACTGAACATTTACGACCACTTTTGCAAGAGCGTCTTTACCCTGGCTTACAGCCTCGACCCTGTAATCTTTCAAGACTCCCGCATGGCCGCTGATTCGGTCGATGGTCTTGAATATCGCATCTATCGTTCCGTCACCGATTCCGGCATCCGTTATGTTTTCGCCATTGTGTTTTATAGTTACGGCCGCACTGGGAACCCCGGCCGAACAGTCGGCTATCTGAAGTCCTACAAGTTCGAACGTTTGAGGTATGTTGGTGATTTCGCTCGCGATAAGCATCCTGATGTCGTCGTCGAATATCTCTTTCTTCTTGTCCGCAAGCTTTTTGAACCTCTCGAAAGCTTTGTCGAGATCCTCTTTGCCAAGTTCAAATCCCAGCGCCTCGAGACGATCTTTGAAAGCGTGTCTTCCCGAGTGCTTTCCAAGAACCAGGCGGTTTTTCTCCAAGCCTATATCTTCGGCCCTCATTATCTCGTAAGTCTCCTGGCACTTGAGCATACCGTCTTGATGTATGCCGCTCTCGTGTGCGAACGCGTTTTTACCGACTATCGCTTTGTTTGGTTGCGGCTCTATACCCGTAATTGCCGCTACAAGCCGACTCGTCGGGTATATCTCTTTGGTATTTATGCCGGTCTCTACATTTTCGAAAACGTCCGACCTTGTCTTCATAGCCATAACGATCTCTTCAAGAGCCGCATTTCCGGCGCGCTCGCCAAGACCGTTGATCGTACACTCTACCTGCCTCGCTCCGTTCATTACCGAAAAGAGCGAATTGGCTACGGCAAGCCCAAGGTCGTTGTGGCAGTGGACCGATATGATCGCTCGTTCACCTACATGGTCGTGGAGCTCTTTTATCATCTTCCCCATCTCCTGAGGAAGCCTGTACCCTACGGTATCGGGAATGTTCAAAGTTGTCGCACCGGCCTCTATGACGGCATCGAGAATCTCCTTTAAAAAACCCATTTCGCTACGTCCCGCATCTTCGCAGCTAAACTCTACATCGTCCGTAAACGTTCGTGCAAGCTTCACCGCCTCCACGGCACGGCGGATAACCTCATCCGGACTCATCTTCAGCTTATGCTCCATATGAATGGGACTTGTGGCTATAAATGTGTGAATTCGCTTGAACTTCGCCTCCTCGAGAGACTCTCCGGCTAAAACGATATCTTTCTCGACCGCTCGGGCCAAAGAGCATACCTTGCTCTTGTCGACAACTTCGCAAATTCTTTTGATAGCATCGAAATCACCGGGGCTGGCGGCTGCGAACCCAGCTTCGATGATATCCACTCCGAGCTTTTGAAGCTGTAACGCTATCTTGATCTTCTCTTCCGTATTCATGGAAGCACCGGGACTCTGCTCGCCATCTCTTAAAGTCGTATCGAATATATATACTCTCTCTTTCATTACTATAATCCTTGATCTCTTTTGTTTTGAAAATGGGTTGTAAAACTGTAATAAGTGTTTAAATGAGCGGCGATAGGAGGGTGTTTTTTATCTCGATCTTTGGCAAATGTTTTATCGCTTTTATTCTGCCGGTATCAGAACCTTGCATCACCTCTCCTTTTTATTTTTTGACAGTATAACATATCGGCAGGCCAAAGAGCTTAAAATTATTTACTAAAAGATAATTTTTCTTATCTACTTTCTATCACCCGTAAACCTCTTGCTCATCAGAGTTTTAACGGCTCTTGCAACTCCCCAGACCATATAGGCAGTTATCGAAAGAGCGAATCCCTCTACCGGGTATAGATACAGCAAGGATGCAACGATTATAAGAGCGACCAGAGTCTTTGTAAGCGCTGGCTTTTCAAGGCCTATCTTCTTGAAGCTCGGATACCTGATATTGCTGACCATAAGAAGCGATATCATAAGCACAGAGATGAGAAGTATAATTTTCAAAGAGTGTAAAGAGTCGTATCGATTGAACATAAGCACCCATATGGAGACGAATATCGCTGCGGCGGGAATGGGAACCCCTATGAAAACGGATGGATCGGTCTTTGGGCTCATGATGTTGAATCTTGCAAGGCGTATGGCTCCGAAGATTATATAAAGAGCCACGATCAAGACACCGAATCTCCCATACTCCTCTCCCGCAAATAGATAGAGCAGAAGCGCAGGTGCCACACCGAAAGCTATGATATCCGCAAGCGAGTCGAACTCGACACCGAACCTGCTGGTCGTATGGGTAAGGCGTGCGACCCTGCCGTCCAGACCGTCGAAAACCAAGGAGAGAAAGATAAGCCATGCAGACTTTTCGAAATCTCCGTTGATAGCTGAAACCATTGCGACTACCGCGGTAAAAATTGAGGCGGCGGTAAAAAGATTCGGAAGAATGTATATAAGTTGAAAAGAGGTACCGGCCATTACTCTTTACCGTAAGCTAAAAGAGAGAAGCCGCCTACGACTTTGTCCCCGACAGCCACTTCAACTTTCGAAAACTTAGGAAGCACAAGCTCTACGCTTCCATCACTCAAAAGTGCTATGCCATTTCCGGCTTCAACACTTTTGGAGGAGTTTATCCACGGAAGAGCGAGCGCATAGAAGCCGCATCTTATCTTCATGAGATACTCACGATTTGCCAAATGCCACGACACTTCGGCTCTCTCGTTCAGACTTTTGGCAAGAGGCAGGCTCTCTTGAAGAAAGAGCCCGTGAATACGAATTTTGCGCTCTATATCGCACTCCATCGGCGCACGCACTACGCTGCTTCCGTCAAAGAGCGACTTTCTTATCACTATCGAGATACCTTCCCCTTTCTCGTCTACCGACTCCACTCTGCCGTCTACAGGCGATATGACGGCATTTTTTGAAACTTCGGCAGGAACTCTCTCAGGAACGTAGAAGAGGTATGCCGTAAAGAAGCTTACGATTATCAAGAGTAGATTCAAAAAAACGGCATCGCTGAAAATCAGTACGGCAAGCGTCGCACCCCATACGGGAACTATGTAACGCCATCCGATACTTAAAAACCTGCCGTTTCCGGTCATGCCTACTCTCCCTTCTCTTCTTTGCTCTCTTTACTATCCTCTCTCTTCTCTTCACTCTTTTCAAATCCGTTATCCAGAGGATCCTTCTCTTCGACAAGGCGCGATTTTATGCCGTGCTCTTTCTCGAACTCTCTGATGATTTCCCGAACCTTTGCCCCCTCTATAGTCTCAGATTTGAAGAGCTCTTCAACCATCTTCTCTATCGCTCCGCTGTACTCTTTGAGCCTGTTGACCACATGTTTGTATCTTTCGCCCAAAAAGTTGCGCACAAACTCATCCATCTGTTCGGCCGTCTTCTCGCTGTAATCTTTCTGGCTCATACCGCCGCCCAGGAACATGTTCGTCTGCTTCTCCAATACCATCAAACCGGCTACGTCGCTCATTCCATATATGCTTACCATCGCCTTGACTATATCGGTAGCTCTCTCAAGGTCGTTGCTGGCTCCGGTAGAGATCTCTTTTATAAATACCTCTTCGGCCGCACGTCCTCCAAGAAGGGTGTCTATCTCCGCAACAAGCTCATGTTTTTGCATAAGATATTTATTCTCTTCCGGAGTGTTGAGCGTGTACCCCAAAGCTGCCAGACCGCGGGGGATTATGGAGACTTTGGATACCTTCTTGGCACCCTCCGTAGTTTCCGCTATAAGCGCATGGCCGCTTTCATGATATGCGACTATCCTCTTCTCTTTCGGTGAGATTCTTCTCGACTTCTTCTCAAGACCGGCTATGGCGCGTTCCACAGCCTCTCTGAAATCCTCCTGCTCCACATGCTCCTTGTTCTTTCGTCCCGCAAGAAGTGCAGCTTCGTTGACGATGTTCGCCAGATCCGCTCCGGCAAGCCCGGCCGTAAGGCGCGCTATCTCTTCCAGGTCAACATCCGGCGCCATCTTTATATGTTTTACATGGACTTTGAGTATCTTTATACGCCCTTCGAAATCGGGCTTGTCCACAAGAACCTGCCTGTCGAAACGTCCGGGTCTAAGAAGTGCGGGGTCCAACACTTCCGGCCTGTTGGTCGCGGCAAGAACTATAATGGGAGTATCGGAGCTGAAGCCGTCCATCTCCGCAAGAAGCTGGTTAAGAGTCTGCTCTCTCTCGTCGTTTCCGCCTATCTGCCCGCTTGCGGCCCTGCTCTTCCCTATCGCATCTATCTCGTCGATGAAGATGATGGCCGGTGCCTCTTTCTTCGCCTGCTCGAAAAGATCTCTTACACGCGCGGCACCGACACCTACGAACATCTCTATGAAACTCGAACCGCTGACCGAAAAGAAAGGAACGTTCGCTTCACCTGCAACCGCTTTGGCCAAAAGTGTTTTACCGGTACCGGGAGGCCCTACTAGAAGAACACCCTTTGGGATCTTGGCACCGAGTCTAATGTAGCGCTCCGGATACTTCAGAAACTCGACTATCTCTTTGACCTCCTCTTTGGCCTCCTCTACCCCTGCGACGTCGTCGAAGGTTATGTTGGGCTTTTCGGAGTTGACAAGCTTCTTGGCACTCCCCATGCCGAGTATTCCGCCGCCCATATTTTTCTGCATCCTGCTCGCAAGAAACATCCAGATACCGAAAAAGATAAGTATTGGTAATACCCAGCCAAAGAGTACCTCTCCTACCCAGTTGCTCTCCGTATAACCGCTATATTCGACACCCTTCTCGTCGAGTAGAGGTATCAGAGTGTTGTCTTCGCCTACCTTTTTGGCGATGTAAAGGGTTTTGTACCCACCTTCGTTGGAGATCGCCTTTATCGTCATCTGACCTATGGAGACATACTTTATCTTCCCCTCTTTGATCATCTTCTTCAGATCGCTATAGGGGATAGTCTTTGTCTGTGTAACAGGTGCTCCGCCGCTCATTCCGCTCGTACTCTGAGATCCGAACTGCCCCTCTTGCGTATCTATGAAACTCTTGAAAAGAATTATGATAAGAAGAGAGAAGATCGCAAACGTAAGAAGCGGGTTTTTGTTAAAAAAGTTCTGATCGTTTGGATCTTTTTTTGGATTTTTATCCGCCATTTTTTTCCTTCTCTTTTTTGTAGATTTTCGTGCGCCACTCATTTTTGGCTATAGTCTCTTGCAAATCAAGATCGCCGAAAGCTCTTTCGACCTCACTCTCTTTGCTTTCAATAATGCCGGAGAGGATCAAAACACCACCCTCTTTCAGACGGGCTTTGAGCTCTTTGGAGATCATACACAATACGTCGGCAACGATATTTGCGACTACTATGTCGTAGAGCTCTTTTGTTTGGGTTACCGAACCCTCCCAGATGCGCCTAGCCGTCTGCTCGTTGAGTTTGAAGTTTTTTAGCGCATTCTCGACTGCGAGTGGATCGGTATCGCAAGCGTCGACTTCAGCGCCTAACATCGAAGCTGCAATCCCCAGCACCCCGCTTCCGCACCCTACATCGAGCAGCCTATCTCCCCTTTTGACCACTCTCTGTATAGACTCAAGGCAGCCTGCCGTGGTCTCGTGGTGACCCGAACCGAACGCTAAAGCCGGATCTATCACGATATTCATTTTCCCTTCGGCCGCACCCTCCCAGCTTGGGTGGATGTAGAAACTTCCAACCTCCACCGGTTTTATCGACTCTTTATATTTGGCTATCCAATCCTCGTTCTCTCTCTCGCTCAACTCTATCTCTACACCGACCTCTTCTCCTACTTTTTCGGAGAGTGCCGCCGCGAACTCTTCGGCACCCCATGCTATATCTTCCAAGGGTGTTTCGGAGCGGAGTATGAGACTCTTTTTGCCTATCTCGATGGAGTCTTGAAAGAGTGCCTGAAGAAAGTCGAGAAAAAGATCCTTGTATGCCGACGGAGTGACTTTCAGCTCATGGTAGGTTCCGCTCATCAGTCGTTTATGCCGAGAACCGCTTCCAGCTTCTCTTTTAGTACCTGAGGCGTGAAAGGCTTGACGATATAGTTGTTGACTCCGGCTTTCAGAGCCGTTATGACCTCAGCCTTTCCACCTTCCGTCGTTACCATGATGATAGGAATATCTTCAAAGGCGCTGTCGCCTCTAACCTTTTTTACAAGCTCCAGACCATTCATGTTGGGCATGTTCCAATCGGTTATCAGCACCCCTATATCATCTTTGTTCTGCTGCATCACTTCCCATGCCTGAGCACCGTCTTCGGCCTCCAGGAGATCTTTGTAACCCAGCCTGCCCAAAGTATTCTTTATAATTCTTCGCATCGTGGAACTGTCGTCGACTACCATTATCTTCAATGGATATCCTTCTTTAATATAGAATTATGTTTTGCTCATTTTATCGTCTCGACCATTTAATTAAGATTAAGTTTCAAGAACAACTTATCTATCAAGATCGGAGACAAAAGCTCTTTTGCTATATCGACTTTTATCGCTCTTTTATAAGATTGAATGCCTCTTTCAAATCGATGGTCCCTTCGTAGAAGGCTTTTCCGACTATGACGCCGGCAACTTTGCCGGTTTCCTGCAAGGCTTCTATATCTCCCATATCACGCACTCCGCCGCTCGCTATCGTGTCCACTCCGGAAGCTTCGGCGATAGATACGGTAAACTCTACATTCACACCGCTCAAAGTTCCGTCTCTTCCCACATCCGTACAGATGATAGCCTCCACACCGCACTCGGCAAATGCTTTCGCAAGATCGGTCGCTCTCATTTGGCTCACTTCGGCCCACCCCTCTACCGCCACATAACCGTCAATTGCATCTATTCCTACGGCTATCGGATATTTGGAGGCCATCTCTTTTACGAAATCGGGTCGCTTGACGGCTACAGAACCAAGGATGATGCGATCTATTCCAAGATCGAGATAGCGCTTGATGGTCTCTTCGTCTCTTACTCCTCCGCCGAGCTCCATTTTAAGGTTACAACTGCTTCTTATCTTCTCTATCTGTTCCAAGTTTTTCGGCTCACCGGCAAATGCACCGTTCAGATCTACCAGATGAAGCCACTTTGAGCCCATCTCTTCAAATCTTTTCGCCAACTGCCAAGGCTCGTCACTGTAAACTTTGGCACTCTCCATAAGCCCTTTTGTCAACCTTACGGCTTTTCCATCCTTAAGGTCTATCGCAGGTAAAATTTCCATTACAACTCCACAAAGTTTTTCAATATTTCAAGGCCGTTGTCGTGGGATTTCTCCGGGTGAGGCTGAATACCGAAGATATTTCCGTTCTGAACCGCACTGACAAACTCGTAACCGTACCATGTCCTGCCTATGACATACTCATCCGGTGCGACGGCATGATATGAGTGGACGAAATAGAGGTAGAACTCTTTGGGCATCCGCCTGAAAAGGGGAGTCTCTTTCTGCACGAAAAGTTCGTTCCAGCCCATATGGGGGATTTTATGGGGAGATTCAAACAGATTCGGATCGAAAGGAAGAACCTCTCCGGGCACAAGAGAAAGCCCATCATGCTCCCCAAACTCCATACTTTTTGAAAAGAGCAGCTGCATACCGAGGCATATTCCGAGCATCGGGCGACCTGAAGCCGCAAACTCCTTTACTGCCTCATCCATTCCATTTTCGCGAAGATGCTCCATAGCATCGCCGAAGGCTCCGACGCCGGGCAGCAGGACTCTATCGAATTTAGCAAGCTTGTCCGGGTCGGAAACTACTTTACAATCGGCTCCAATCTTGCTAAGAGCGTTTTTCACGCTTGCAAGATTACCCATGTTGTAATCGACGATAGCTACCATCAATCGAGCCTCTTGCCGATACTTTTCAGATAGAACGAAAGAGCGAACAGAAGCATCGTCACACCACCGATCAGATAGACGGCATATATCAGTTTTTCGGGATCGATTATAGCGAATTTGAAGACCAGCATCAACGCCTCTATGGCAAGGGCTATAATGATGGAGCCGAGGAACCTGACCATCGTCTTGTGTATCTCGTCATGTTCGCCTCTCTTTTGCTCTCCTAAAACCTCCTCCTCGAAGATAGCCTTGACCAGATCGAATATGGCAAGTGAGAGAGTTAGAAGGATCGTCGCTTCGAACATCTCCTTTATATCTATCTTTATGAAGTCGAACCCATGAACGAGAAAACTCTTTATTCCGTTGAGAAAGAGAAGAAGTGCGACGGCAAGAAGAGCGACGGAAAAGAGGCTGTAGGCAAGTTTGGAAAACTTCCCGAAAAGTGTCTCGGCCGAAGCGGGATGGACCATATGAAGAAGCTTGTCGAGAGGAATATCGGCACACACCACATACTGAAGCTGACCTTTGTCGTTATATACCGGGTATGCCGCAGTCACTACCAGAACACCCCCTATTTTGGAGGGGTAAGGATCCGTCAAGATACACCTCTTTTCCCGTACGGCTCTGTAGTAGTAGGCTCTCATAGCCCTGTTCTCCCCCTCTCCGGTACGGTAAGACCGGATACGGCTGACATTGTTTATTATCTGTCTCCCTTTAGGGTCCAGAACATATAGGGTGTCGATCTCTTTGACCTCTTTTTTTATCTTTTTAAGAGCGGCTATGATCGTATCGAGCGTCACTTCAGGAGTACGGTTCGGGATATTTCTCGATAGTAGGTAGCAAAGATAAGCCCTCGCCTTCGGGCGGACCTCGGAATATTGCTGTATCTGTTTAATCTGCAAAATATCTCCCTTGAAACTTTTACGCTATTTTAGCGCAAATTATTTGGCCACTGAAATAATGATCTATCAACTTATATCTTTGCCCCAGGATTCAGCCATCGAAAAAACGCAAAATATTCATAAATCGTACTTTATGCGCTTATTATGTAAAAATACATCAGGTAAACGTTATAGTGGTTTTATTACAATTGCGTTGCAAAAATGATAGAATCAAGGGAGTCAATGAAAAAATTATATCTGCTTCTTACGTTTTTTACTACTCTGCTTTACTCTTCCGACATTGTCACAATTTACGAAGAAAAGGGTACTAAAGAGGCGATCAAAGCTATGGATAGAGTTTTGGAGAGTAGGGAGTATTGGCAAAAAAAGCTTGCAAACTACGACCTTCGATTTGGCCTCTACTCAAAAAACAGACATCTTCTGATATGCGACAAATCCAAAAAGAGTCTCAAACACCTTCTTGTCAAAAAAAACTCCTTGGTCACCGTCAGCACGATGCCGGTTGTGACGGGGCGTAACGGCGGGGACAAAGAGAGAGAAGGGGATTTGAAAACACCTATAGGGGTCTACTCTTTGACTAAAAAGTTGACGAACCTGGACCAGTTTTACGGCCCATTTGCGCTTGCCACCGACTATCCGAACCTTTACGACAAGATAAGAGGCAAGAACGGCTCGGGCATATGGATTCACGGTATGCCTTTAAGCGGCGAAAAAAAGCTGAGTACCAGAGGCTGTATCGCTTTGAAGAACTCTCTTTTGAAAAAGCTTGAACATGACATCGACTTCAAAAAGAGCGTTTTGTGGATATATGAAGATGAGCCGAAGATGGCCGACCCGGATGAAATCATCTCTATTTTATCTACACTCTACAGATGGAGAAACAGCTGGAAAAATAGCGATTTTGAAAGATACATAAGTTTTTACGACGATACTTTCGTAAGGTACGACGGAAAAAAGCTCGATAGTTTCAAAAGAGTTAAAAAAAGCATTTTCAGTCGTAAAAAAGGGAAAGACATAGAGATCGTTTTTCAAAACATAGAGGTTGTTCCCTATCAAACAACGGACGATAAAAAGCTCTACAGAGTAACATTTTTCGAAAAGTACGACTCGGGAGACTATAGATTCAACGGTGACAAGGAGCTATACTTTTTAAAACGCCCTGACGGGTGGAAGATAATTGCGGAAAAATGATACGCCTTCTTCTTTTATCCATACTTACGACTCTCTCTTTTGGAGCGGACAACCACTTCAAGCTCTTCAAAAAAGGCGAAAACGACTCCAACAGGACACTCCTTGTAATAGGAGGAATCCACGGGGATGAGCCTGGCGGCTACTTCAGTGCCGCCCTTTTGGTAAAACACTACAAAATCCGCAAAGGATCCTTGTGGGTCGTACCGAACCTCAACTTCGACTCCATTCTGCGCTTTCGCCGAGGCGTATACGGAGATATGAACAGAAAGTTTGCAGATATAAAGGAGAGCGATCCCGACTTCAAGATAGTAGAAGATATCAAAAAAGTCATCATAGATCCGCACGTCTCTCTTGTATTGAACCTTCATGACGGAAGAGGATACTACAGACACAAGTGGCAAAACAGTATCTTCAACCCCTATGTCTGGGGACAGGCATGCATCATAGACCAGGAGAGAATAGGCTCAGGAGAGTTGGAAGACCTCAACAAATTAGCCAATAGGGTAAACGCTTCTTTGAATGGAAAAAATCTCCAAGAGCCATACCACAAGTTCCATATAAAAAATACGAAGACAAAAGATAAAGATGAGCAGATGCGACTCTCTTTGACATATTTCGCCATTAAAAACAGAAAGCCTGCTCTTGCGATAGAGACAAGCAAAAACATAACGGATCTCTCTTTGAAAATATACTACCAGCTAAATGCTATAGAGGAGTTCATGAAACTGCTTGAGATCGAGTATGAAAGGGATTTCTCGTTAAATAGAGAAAGCATCGAGAGATTGCTGCAAAACAGCGGAAGCGAAGTGGTTTTCGATAAAATCTACACACTTCCCATAGAAAACCTCCGTTCGTACATAAACTACTTTCCGCTATGTTCGCAAAACCCTCTCGTCGAAAGCGACGATCCGCTTGTCGGAATACGAAAAAATCACGATGGATACATCCTGCTCCAAAGAGGGCATATCCTAAAAAGCAGACTGAAGCCTGACTATTTTACCGAGTGCAAGCCTTTACGAAAGGTCGAAGTCTCCATCGACGGCAAAACCCAAAATGTGAAGATCGGCTCTATAATCGATGCAAAAGAGTATTTTGAAATCATCGGCCAAAAGGGTGTAAGAACCAACGTGATCGGCTGGAGCAGACCGGGAACGAAAGAGGAGTCTGGGTTCAAGATATACAAAAAAGATATTTTGCCCCGCTTTTCCGTAGACAAAAACGGCTCTCTTTTTCGCGTAGAATTCTACAAAAAGAGGGCCTTTGCCGGGGCTCTTTTGGTAAGGTTTCAAAAAAGATAGAAGTAGTACAGAGAGACTTCGCTGTACCCTTGCCCCGTTCCTCCAAAGTCGTTTGACAAACCTATCGTAATACTAAGGTTGTCTTTGTGAAAGAGCGGTCCCCCTACGCCGAATACGGCACTGTACCCCTCCTTCGTTACACTGTTGTAAAAAAGATCCAAATCTACAAAGGGTCTCCACCTTCTTGTATATCTATATTTCTGGTCGTAACCGAAGAAAAAGCCTACTCCGGCTTGAGTATATGAAGGAGGCAGAAAGAAAGGCGGCTTCTGTACGCTTATGCTCTCTATCAGCCCCGCACTATCTTTCGTAGAGTAGCTATTCGAGAGAATATATGTTTTTAGCGTAAAATCGGGGTAGG
>JALSPH010000072.1 GCA_026986055.1 Campylobacterales bacterium | reverse complement strand
GCATTCAAGGTTAAAGAGAGTAGTACCGTCAAAAGCGAGAGATCTATACACTCAAGCGTATCATATGATCTTATTGGTAAGATTGCTGCAGAGACCAAACTTACGCGAAAAACCATCGGAAATATATTTCAAAAGATCAGCGACCGGACATTCAATCTCTACAAAATGAACCCAGAAGAGTTTATCCGTAATGCCTCCCGACTTATCAACGAAGCTAAAGCCGTTACGGTCGTCGAACACCTCAGTTACGACGGATTGCAGCAGCGTCATACACTTGAAGATATTTTTACCGTCAACCAATATGACGGCAGTAAACTTCTGGAAGTCAAAAAGCACGTCTACGATTATGTCGCGACCGACTCGAAGATCGAAAAGCGTTTCGCACAAGATCTCGATGCTGCCAAGGAGATTGTAGTCTACGCCAAATTACCAAAAAGCTTTTTCATCCCGACGCCGGTTGGCGAATATAACCCTGACTGGGCCATCGCATTCGAAGAGGGGTCGGTCAAGCACATCTATTTCGTCGCCGAGACCAAAGGCTCTATGTCGTCGATGGAACTTCGTAAAATAGAAGATTTCAAAATAGAGTGTGCGCGTAGATTCTTTTCAAAAATAACATCAGATCGTGTAAAATACGAGGTAGTTGATAGTTTTGAAACATTGATGGGGATTGTTAACTGATGTTTATGAACAATACATATCAGATTTGGAAGAGAATGATATGATTGACTACACTCTTGAATCGATTGAGGCTAAAGAGGTGATAGAATATAGAAAAATACTATAACTTTCTGACTATTGGTTAGTGCCAAGTTGTTTAATAAAGAAAATAATTATCCTCTAAGAATTTTAATCGTACAATGGTTTATCAAAAGTTGAAAGTTGCCGATTTAGGCCAAAGGGTTTTATAAAAACTCCTATAAAAACGTCAAGGATAAACGATGAGAGAAAAAAGAGAGTGCAGTGGTGCAAATACAAACTACACAAAAAGAACATACAGGGAGTGGTGGCCTGAGCAGGTGAGGCTTGAGATTTTACACCAAAACCCGCAAGAGTCAAGGCCTACGGAGGAGGGTTTTTGCTATGCCAAAGAGTTCAAAAAACTCGACTACGAAGGGTTGAAGAGAGATCTTAAGGAGCTTATGACCAATTCCCAGGAGTGGTGGCCCGCAGACTACGGCCACTACGGTCCGCTTTTCATTCGTATGGCGTGGCACAGTGCGGGTACTTACCGCGTTATGGACGGCAGGGGAGGGGCATCGAGCGGAAGTCAGCGTTTCGCGCCTCTAAACAGCTGGCCGGATAACGCCAACCTGGACAAAGCAAGACGCCTTCTTTGGCCGGTAAAGCGAAAGTATGGAAACAAGATATCGTGGGCCGACCTTATGATCTTGGCAGGTAACGTCGCTCTGGAGTCGATGGGTTTTAAAACTTTCGGTTTCGGCGGCGGCAGGGAAGATACTTGGGGGCCTGAGGAAGATATATACTGGGGTCCGGAGTCGGAGTGGCTTGGCGACAAGAGGCACGAAGAGAGCGGAAAGCTCGAAGGTGCTCTTGCAGCCGACCATATGGGGCTCATTTACGTAAATCCGGAGGGCCCCGGCGGTATGCCGGATGTTTTGGGCGCTGCGAAGCAGATAAGGCAGAGTTTCGGCCGTATGGGAATGAACGACGAAGAGACGGTAGCGCTGATAGCGGGAGGCCACAGCTTCGGTAAAAACCACGGCGCGGCGGACCCTTCCAAATATGTGGGGCCTGAGCCGGAAGCGGCTCCTTTGGAAGAGGCGGGTTTTGGCTGGAAAAACAGTTACGGTACCGGCAAGGGGCCAGACACCATAACAAGCGGCCTTGAAGGTGCGTGGACTCCTACTCCTACGAAGTGGGACAACAGCTTCTTGAGAGTGCTTTTTGCCTATGAATGGAACCTGGTCAAAAGCCCGGGCGGCGCATGGCAGTGGGAGGCGGTGAACCCATCGGAAGAGGATATGGCTCCCGATGCGCACATACCGGGTAAAAAGCACAAACCCATCATGCTTACAACCGACCTTGCACTGAAGCTTGACCCGGAATATGCAAAGATTTCTCGCAGATTTCTGGAAGATCCTAAATCTTTCGCAAAAGCCTTCGCTCATGCATGGTTCAAGCTTACCCACAGAGATATGGGGCCGCCAAGCAGATACCTCGGGCCCGAAGTGCCGAAAGAGGAGCTCATTTGGCAGGATCCTCTGCCTGCGGTAGATCATAAGCTTATAGATAAAGATGATGCTGCTGTGTTGAAAAAGAGGCTGCTTGAGAGCGGTTTGGAGATTTCCGAGCTCGTGAGGGTGGCGTGGGCTGCTGCATCGACCTACAGAGACTCAGACAAAAGAGGAGGTGCAAACGGTGCTCGAATTAGGCTCGAACCTCAAAGAAGCTGGGAGGTCAACGAGCCCAAGATGCTCGAGAGCACCCTTGCGGTACTTGAAAATATACAAAAAGAGTTCAACGACTCAGCCTCCGACGGAAAAAGGGTTTCGCTTGCCGACTTGATAGTTCTGGGCGGCTGCGCTGCGGTGGAGGAGGCTGCTAGAAGAGGGGGAGTCGATGTGGAGGTTGAGTTCACTCCGGGCAGGGTGGACGCTACGCAGGAGCAGACGGACGAGCTTTCGTTCTCGCACCTTGAGCCGAAAGCGGACGGCTTTAGAAACTATCTTTCGCCGGGATGCTCGGAGAGACCCGAAGAGCTTCTTGTGGACAGAGCTCAGCTTTTGAAGTTGAGTGCCGTTGAGATGGCAGTACTAGTCGGTGGCCTTAGAGTGCTCGGTGCCAACTACGACAGAAGCTCCCATGGGGTTTTGACCGACAATCCACAAACTTTGAGCAACGACTTTTTCGTAAATCTGACCGATATGGGCATAGAGTGGAAGCCAGCTGAAGAGGAGGGGAGCTATGTCGGTATCGAGCGCAGCTCCAAAGAGCCTAAATGGAGTGCGAGTCGAGTCGACCTGCTCTTTGCATCTAACTCGAGGCTAAGAGCCGTTACGGAGTTTTACGCGCAAGAGGATAGCAGAGAGAAGTTCGTGAAAGATTTCGTTAAAGCTTGGCAGAAGGTTATGGAGCTCGACCGTTTCGATCTTGAAAAGTAAGAGTTTTTTTAGGCGGGGATGGCTCCCCGCTTTCTATCTGTTCTTTCAGGTCGGGCCGTCGGTGCCGCCTGTAGGTGGCGGAGTAACAGATGCCGGTGCCGGGTCACTGCTCTCATCTTTGGTGTTGACGTAGCCGCCCGAGATGATCCAGTCGCTCTGCAGAAAGTCGTAACCGCCTGTTAGCGCGAACTTGTCGAAGAGATAGCCCGCACTGAGGTCCGCTCCGAACTTCTCTACCGGAGCCCATGGATAGTAGGTGACACCTGCCACCCCTATCACTTTATCTTTCTCGTCGTCGCTGACTATTTTCAACGAAATACCGAGATTTCCATCTCCGATGGCCCCTCCCCATGTATATGATATGCCGAACATTCCTTGAGGTCCTGCATAGAGTAATGTTCCGCTCATGAGTGCAGCAGCTGCAAGTGGTCCCAGGAGGTGTTTACGCGTCGCTCTTTTCATTTTCAAGCCTTATATGTTGGCAACACAAAACGGTGCGAATAGATATGCGCATCATCACAGCTTTCGGGACGAAGTGTAGAGTCCCTTGTTTCATTATCCTCCTTTTCCCATAAATTACAGCTTGGTAACTTCCGCTAAAAATTTAATCTTCCTTTCGATACTATGTACAAAAGATGAATTTATGGGAGATATTTGAGTATGGTTCT
>JALSPH010000071.1 GCA_026986055.1 Campylobacterales bacterium | reverse complement strand
GTCTGTAGTGCATCGCCCTGATAAATGCATTCTTCATCTCTCACTCCTTGCTCCATATTCTGCAGTTGAGATTCAACTCCTCTACGATACCGAGAATTAGATTAATATTTTCTATATAACTCTTGAACGTATCCATACTGAGCAGAGATTTGAAAATGGTAGGCTCAAACCAGTCAGAGCCGCTGGAGATGGCTATATAGAGCT
The DNA here is from genome assembly GCA_026986055.1 of Campylobacterales bacterium. GTDB lineage: Bacteria > Campylobacterota > Campylobacteria > Campylobacterales > Hydrogenimonadaceae > Hydrogenimonas. The sequence goes on along the minus strand of JALSPH010000071.1, from coordinate 3,657 downwards.
TGTTGAGCCTGAAAGAGAGGTATATGGGCGCATCCGCTCTCTTCCTGAGTTCCACGAGCCTCTCCATGATGTTGGGAGTCAAGAGGTAGTGAGCCTCCACGGGATCCTCCGCGACGACTTTGAACTCCTTCTCGAACTTTGGTGAATCCATACGCACCAGCTTTTGGCTCAAAACCCCCTGGAGCCAACCGCCTGCAATGCCCAGATACTTTTCAGCCACATCGGGATAGATAAAAACTTCTTTGGAAAAATTTTTATGAAACTCGGTGATGATGAAAGTTCCTGCAAATATAGTACTTCTATATTTTCTACCTTTAGAGTCCCTAACCTCCTTTTCGACTTTCAAGTCACTGAACTCTATAGGCACTTTCCCGATCTTCCCCCTGATCAGATCGTTGCCTTCATAAAAATCGATTCTGCTCTCAAAGAGGCCGCTTGATCTAAATAGCGATTTAGGGATCATCCCGCGAGGGTCGTAGTTGAGGGCAGGATCGATTTTCGCGACGATTCTGGCGAAAATGTTACGTTTGAACCTCCTTTTGTACCCGCTCATGAGCCAGCCTGCCGCGAAGGAGACGAGAGCGAAGGAGACGATACCCCCTTGGATCAACGTGTCGAAATTGGCTTCGTAATATTTCAAAATTACAAAAAGTGCGCCCCCGCCAACGACAAAAGCGACCAAAACGACACTTTTTGCTATCTTTTTTCGCTCTTTTTCAAGCTCCAGAAGTTCGGGGTAGAGATCATCGTAGTAGAAGTTTAAAAGTTCCGAGCTTTTGATACTCACTGCTTAAGAAGCTCTTTGATATCTATATTTTCCCTCTGCTCTTTTGGAGCCTCGAAAAGGGGTCTGGAGTCGAACCTGAACCAGTTCGCTATGAGAGAGGATGGAAACATCTGCTTGGCGTTGTTGTAGTCGGTAACGGCTTGGTTGTATGCTCGCCTGGCGGCCGCTATCTGCTCCTCTATCTCGTTCAGCGTCCTCATAAGCTGCATGATCTGTTCGTTGGCTTTAAGTTCCGGATAGTTCTCTACCGCCACCATCAAACCGTGTAGAGGAGCGGCCAACTCATCCGCTATGGCGATCTTCTGCTCGGGTGTAAGGTCAGGCTTCAAAGCTTTGGACCTAAGCTCCGTCACCCTCTCCAAAAGCCCTTTTTCATAGCTCATCGACTCTTTCATAAGCGTAACGAGGTTCGGGATGAGGTTGTAGCGCTTTTTGAGCAGAGCGTCGATGCTTGCGAAAATATTGTCGCACTGGTTCCTGCGCGAAACGAGAGTGTTGTATATGAGAATGCCGACGATAAGAACGACGGCAAGCACTATAAGAGGAGTGGACATTGCTATCCTTTTGCATCGCTATTTGGCATATTATACCATCTACCGATGCCACCTTAGACTTAATGTAGGGCTCCATAACATCCGCCACTTTGAGAATCTTCTTAAAAATACCTACGTTAACCTGACACTATCTCCCGATTTTTCATTATCTTGCTTATGATATAATATTTATTACCGCACCGACTAATATGCTTTATATTTTAGAGAACGAGAAGAGGTAGGAATCGGTTATGTCAAAAGATCTAATGATGTTGCTTCAGAATGCAAAACAAAAGTATGCAGAAGAGGGTTTTAATATTGTCGGAATTTTTGGATCATATGCACGTGATGAGGCAACTGAAGAGAGTGATATCGATATCCTATATGAGCTCAATGATGTTTTTATCAAAAGCCATGAGGGCTTCTCAGCTTTTGCTCGTTTGAGCAGCATCAAGCAAGAGCTCAAATCTCTTCTTGGGAGAGATGTGGATATCGCAGCAAAAAGCGGACTGAGCAGAACCGCACGAAAGTATATTATGAGAGATTTGAAACGTGTCTAATTCCACTGATCTTTCCAGACTGGAGTTTATCCTGGAGATGATCGAAGACATTGAATATATCATTGTTCGTTACAAATCGATTTCAGCCGCTATCGAAGATCGCATTGGCAAACACGCACTTTTAATGTGTCTAATGCAGATAGGCGAAAGTCTCAACAAGATAGAGTCTCCAGCGCTAAAAGATAAACTACCTGTCAAGGGAGCATATGATGTGAGAAACTTTATTGCACATGATTACGAGGGTGTTGATACAGGTTTGATCGAAAATATTTTGCGCTATTTGATTCCCGAATTGAAAGAGACTCTATTTGAATTAAAGGGCTAAAAGAGCGAAGGATTTCGGAGCATCTTTGCTGCCAAATCCCTTATCTTCAGCCACCTGATACTAAATTCCTATAAAGGGGGGAGTATCCGGCCAAGTGCCGATTAATGCAGATACTATCTACTTTTTCTGCTTCTCCATTCTCTTTCTAACGTGCGGGTCGAGGTATCGCTTGCGAATTCTTATGTTTTCAGGCGTTACTTCGACAAGCTCGTCATCCTCTATCCACTCCATAGCCCGCTCTAGATTCATATCTCTCGGCGGCACCAGAACGATGGCGTCATCGGCTCCGGAAGAGCGGACGTTGGAGAGCTTTTTGCCCTTTATCGGGTTTACTTCAAGGTCGTTGGGGCGGGCATGTTCGCCTATTATCATCCCGACATAGACTTCGGTTTGGGGCTTTATGAAAAGGACGCCTCGCTCCTGAAGGTTAAAGAGCGAATACCCAAGAGCCTTGCCGTTCTCCATAGAGATAAGAGCACCGTTGGCTCTATGCTCCACGTTTCCTACGAAAGCGCGATACTCCAGGAAGGAGTGGTTCATGACCCCCTCCCCTTTTGTGTCGGTCAGAAACTGGGTTCTAAAACCTATGAGCCCTCTTGCCGGTATCTCGAACTCTATTCTGGTAGTGCCGTCGGGCATCGGGTTCATGGAGGTCATCTCCGCCTTTCTTCGTCCAAGCTTCTCTATGACCGCTCCGCTGAACTCTTCGGGAACATCTATGACAAGATGCTCGTACGGCTCGAGCCTGACGCCGTTCTCCTCTTTTATGACCACCTCCGGACGCGAGATGAGAAACTCGAAACCCTCTCTTCTCATATTCTCCGCAAGTATGGAGATCTGAAGCTCTCCGCGCCCTGAGACTTTAAAACTCCCCTCTCCAAGCTGCTCAAGACGCATAGCAATATTTGTCTCCATCTCCTTTTCAAGCCGCTCTTTGAGCTTGTTGGAGGTGACGAACTTCCCTTCGCGCCCCGCGAAAGGTCCGTCGTTTACGCTGAAAATTACCGAAAGAGTAGGCTCTTCTATATGGAGAGGATCGAGCGGCTGAGGGTCGCTCGGATCGGTGACGGTATCGCCCACATCTATCTCGTTGAATCCGGCTATAGCTACGATGTCTCCCGCCTCCGCTTCATCTATCTCTATTCGCTCTAGGCCCAAGAAGCCAATGAGCTTGGTGATGCGACCCTTTTTCTGCTCGCCGTCGCTTTTAGCTAAAAGGACCTGCTCTCCCGCTTTTATACGGCCGTTGAAGATTCTGGCTACCCCTATGCGGCCGACGTAGTTGTCGTAATCGAGCGTAAAAACCTGTGTCTGAAGAGTCGCCTCCGCACTGCCTTCGGGTGAGGGGACATACTCCAATATCGCATCGAAAAGGGGTTTGAGGTCGACATTTTCATCATCCATATTCCACTTTGCATACCCATCTCTGGCCGCCGCATAAAGAACCGGAAA
>JALSPH010000070.1 GCA_026986055.1 Campylobacterales bacterium | reverse complement strand
CGGTGACCTCGACCCTGAGATACCCCTCTTTTTGCAAGAGATAGGAGCCGATGTGAAAGATGTTTTGAACTATAAAAGCGGCCTAAAAGGGCTCTGCGGCAGCAACGATATGCGCCAGGTGCAGAAGTTGGCCGAAACAGGTGACGAGCAGGCAGCTGTGGCAATCGAAATATTTACCCGTAGAGTTAAAAAGTATATTGGTGCATATAGTGCGCTTTTAGGCCGTGTAGACGCTCTGGTCTTTACGGCCGGTATCGGTGAAAAGAGTGCGTATATAAGGAGGTTGTGCTGCAGCGGATTGGAATGGCTCGGTTTTGAACTGGATGAGAGGGAAAATAGCAAAAACAGCAGAGTGGTATCTACCGAAAGAAGCAGGGTGAAGATACTCGTCATTCCAACTGACGAGGAGCTTGAGATAGCGCTTCAGACAGAAGCAGTTTTAAGGGATGATCGGTTATAATCCGTTCAACAGTATATCGATGATAAATATATCAAAAGGAGATTGAATGGCAGTCAAAGTTGCGGTCAACGGCACGGGACGCATCGGTTTATGCGTCATAAAGATAGTTTTGGAGCGTGAGGATATGGAGCTTGTGGCGATAAATACGACCGCAAAGCCGGAAATGTTGGAGTATCTTCTAAAGTACGACACCGTACATCGCGGAATAGATGCGAAAGTGATAGATGAAGAGAGTATAGAGATAGGTGGCAAGATAGTCAAAATGTTCAGCGAAAGAGATATAAACAAGCTCGACTTCGGCTCTACCGGTGCCGAGGTAGTGGCGGAGTGTACCGGGGTTTTTCTTACGAGCGAGAGTGCCGGTGCGCACCTTAAGGGTAGTGTTAAAAGAGTGGTTTTGAGCGCTCCGGCCAAAGATGACACCCCTACATTCGTCATGAATATCAACACCGACAGATACGACGGCGAGGCTATAGTCTCCAACGCAAGCTGTACTACAAACGCTCTTGCACCTGTATGTAAAGTGCTCGACGACGCTTTCGGCATAGAGAACGGCTTGATGACGACGGTCCACTCATATACCAACGACCAGAACCTGCTAGATGTAAAGCACAAAAAGGATTTCAGAAGGGCAAGAGCAGCTGCTATGAATATGATACCGACCTCCACCGGAGCGGCAAAAGCGATAGGACTTGTAATGCCCCATCTAAAAGGTAATCTGAACGGTTTTGCGATGCGTGTACCTACGGCCGATGTCTCGGTAGTGGATCTGACGGTAAACCTGAAAAAAGATATAAGTGTCGAAAGCGTGAACGAGGCTTTCGTAAAAGCTTCAGAGAGCGGTTTTAGGGGATTGATAGAGATAGATAACGACAAGAGAGTATCCAGCGACTTCATAGGCTCTTCCTACAGTTGTACTTTCGTTCCCGACCTTACCCGTGTCGTAGGCGAAAGAACCGCTAAAGTTATTGCGTGGTACGACAACGAATGGGGCTACAGCTGCCGCATGGTAGATATGATGCACTTTGTAGCTACTGCATGAGTACTCTTTTAGAAGCGGTGTAAAATCCGCTTCACCTTCGTTGACTGCAATCAAATATCATTCAAGATAAAGTGGATATAATAAGCGTAGATTAAGCTTTAAAGGAGCGGTAATGGACGTTACCTTCGATATGTTTATAGAGACCGAGGTGCCTGAAGGTGAAGTGATCATATCCAGAACCGATCTAAGCGGAGTCATAACCTATGTAAACGACACCTTCGCCAAAATCTCAGGGTACAGCAGTGAAGAGCTTATAGGAAAACCGCACAACATACTTCGACACCCGGATATGCCAAAGTCCGTTTTTAAAGATCTATGGGAGACGATAAGCGCCGGTGAAAGTTGGAGTGGGTACGTTAAAAACATGAGAAAAGATAGAGGTTACTACTGGGTTTTCGCCGAGATTTCCGGCGTATATAAAGATGGTAAACTGGTAGAGTACAAATCGATAAGAAGCCCTGTCGAAAGAGAGAAGAGGATCGAGATGCAGCGCTATTACGACAAACTTCGCGAAGAGGAGCGTGAGGATTGGCGAGCCGTGATCTATCTTCCTTATGAGAGCGGTAAAAAGTTGATGGAAAAAGCGAAAGAGAGAGGAGTGACGGTAGAGGAGTTGTTGGGGCAACTGCTATAGCTTTGAGAAATTGACTCGTCGCCCCAATATTCATGGAGCGACAGGTTTGGCCTTTCAGCCGGCTTTTTCGAAGTTTGCATCCTCGATGAGAACAGGATAAAAGTAGCCATATCCGAAATCTACGTCCGTTTTGACTTTGCCGGTTACCGTAACCGTTTCACCCTCTTTTACGTTTGCAGCCGGTGAAGTCACTACAAGATCGCTTGTTCCATCTTTGCCCGTACCGTCTGATATATGGACCCAATCTTTACCCATAACACCTCTTACCACCTTTGTGACCTTGCCGTTCACTTTTACAGTTTTATCTTTGAGCTCCGCACCCTTGGCAAATATTTCAGCTACGGTATATCCCCCTTCTGCTTTCTTAACCGGAGTACCGGTACTGCTTTTTTCCGTAGTCGTATCGCTGTTTTTAGTAGTCGACTCCTTTTCAGGGCCGCAGTTTTCGCAATTGTGAGCTGTAGTATCACCTTTTAACGGTGCGATGACGGCTACGAACAGAATCTTGTCGAATGTTCTGTTGAGAGTTTTGCTTGGAAAATTCTCCATCCACATTTGCGGTGCGAAGGATATCTTCTCTCCTACTTCTATTTCCGTTTTCGGACCTGCTATCCAGTATTCGCCGTTGGCATCTTTCACTTTGGCATATGTGTATACGCCTGCATCCATAGTCTCTGTCACTATACCCTTTTTGACTCCGGCTTGCTGGTGTCCGCTATGTATGGAGTCGTTCGGCTTTGCATTCATAGCCTCTTCTGCAGGAACTCCGTAAAGCTCCTCACCCGGAGCAGGTTTGATTGCTTCAGATGTTTCGGTGCTCTTCTCTTCCATTACGGTAGGCTTTTGTACTTTCTCTTCATGCTTATCCCCGCAAGCGGTAAAAAGAAGAGCGGCCAGAGCCGCACTCATATATACTTTTTTCATCAACTCTCCTTCTTGATATTTTCAATGGGTGTAGTGTAGTCTCATTCTCTTTAGATATTATTTAAAATAATCTTTTCCGGGTGAAGTTAAGGCGCTGACATTAAAAATTATCAGCAAGCTTCATAGCCTTTTAATAGTGAGTCTGTGAGATGTTGCTCTCCTGTGAAGAGAGATCGATTATGAACTCTTTGCCGCCGAAGCCATCTTTTGAACATTTTGCTTTGAATATCAACTTTGTTGTGCCTTGTGGTATTCTAAAGCCTATGAGGTCCGATTCAAACACCTCTTTCCCAGGTTTAGGGCCGGCTTCGAGTCTTCTTGTGAGAGGGGTGCCATTTTGGTCCTGTATCTCCCACTCTGAAACGAAATCGTTGAAGTCGACTTCATGGTGTCTTATCTTTACGTATGCTATGTAACTGCCGCCGTAACTCTTCTTTATCTTTGCATCCAGTACGTCCGCTTTTTCCGCATAGAGTGCAGCTGTCATAAAGATGGCCATAACAAGTACTCTTTTCATCTTTGATCCCTCCCTTTTTGTTGAGCACGCACGAATTTAAAGAGCCGATCGTATCGATTCTCGTTTCCCTGCTCAAAGTCGGTAGCGTTTAGTTTGATACTATTATATCAAAATATATCAAAAGAGAGCTCCACTTTTCTGAAAGGAGTGTTAAGGGTATTTAACGATATGACAGTCGCTATTGAATGTGCACTATTTTTTGGGTTTTCCAAGGGATTCGATATATTTTGCGACAGCTTCCATCTCTTCATCCGTGAGTTTCGTAGCTCTGTTTCTCATCATGTT
>JALSPH010000069.1 GCA_026986055.1 Campylobacterales bacterium | reverse complement strand
CTGTTTCAGTTTTGCCGACAGTTCCACTCTCTATCCTCTTTTTGAAAAATATGTTTTGCTCTTTGATAACCGGCTCAAAATCCAAGTATGACTGTAGAGCCCTCAGTTTGAATGTATCAAACATCTCTTTATCTTTTATGAACAATGGGTAGTGGTTTAAGTAGATATTGTAGGCAAGAAGAGGCGATTTGAACGGTAACTCGTTTATAATTACCAAATCTATCTTTTTGTTTGTGGCCTCTTCAAGCTCCAAATAGAGCTCTCCCAGATCGAGTAAAGAGAGGTCATCACTCTTTTTTGTTTGTATGGCTATGTCGATGTCGCTTGTATGGTATTTTTTACCGTTTGCGAAAGATCCAAAAATAAGTGCGTTGACTACTCTTTTTTCTTTTTGAAGGGCTCTTTTGAGTAGTTCGACTATTTTTTTATCTACTTTTGGCTTCATAAGATGATTATATCATATAAGAGAGTCTATAAAATCCCTTGTTGTTACAGCTTTATAGCCGCTTTTACCGGTAAGAGTGCTCTTTTTTTAAAAGGGATTCGTGCTCTATGTAGAAATCTTCGAAACTCTTCTCTATAGAGAGTTCGCTTGCTATTTTGAGAGCCTCTTGCGATGCCTTTTTGCAAGCCGTTTGGTTTTGGCTCAAAAAATTTAAAGCCTCCACCCAATCCTCTATCTTCATCTTGTTAACGATAACACCGCAAGAGGGTGTGACGAAGTCAAGGTGCCCTCCTATGTTGGATACGATTACGGGAGTACCGGAAGCGATAGCCTCCAAAAGAGTCTGCCCAAGAGTCTCCGTAGTGGAAGCGCTTATGAATATGTCGCTTGCGGCATATAAAAAGGACAACTCTTTGCCGTCTTTATGCCCGAGATAGTAGACGCCGTATCTTGCAAACTCGAGTGCAAGCTTCTCTTCGCTGCCGCTTCCGACTATAACGAGAGAGGCTTTTACGGAGCTATTTTTTCTAAACTCACGCCAGACTTCCAGCAGAAAACGGAAATTTTTCTCTTTCGTAAGGCGACCTACATATAGAAACTTCAAGCCCTCTCTGGGCAATAGAAATCGGCTCCAGTCATATAGAGTTTTATGTTTCGGATTGAACTTTTGAGTGTCCGTACCGGCTCTTAGAACCTTCACTTTTGAAGGCTCTACTCCTACCTTCTTAGTCACTATAGGCAAATATAGGCTCGATCTTGTAAAGAGAAGAGAAAAATCGCTATAGAAGTTTTGCATAACTTTATATGTTACTTTTTCGATGGCTGAAAGTTTCATGTTTTTGTAGAGGTATGCAGGAAAGTCCGTATGGTAGGTTCCCGCTACAGGTAAGTTTTGCTCTTTGGCGACACTTTTGCCATAAAAACCTATGGGGCCCGGTGTTGATATGTGGACGATATCGGGGCCAAATTCCAAAAACTCACTTTTTAGCTTAGAGTATGGCGGCATAGTCAAAGAGAGATCCGGGTAAAAAGGCATAGGGATTTGTAAAAGGGGCTTTGGGTTGAAAAGGTTTTTGGTGTACCTGCAGTGGCTTTTGGTCGTGCTTGTGAAGATTTTGATCTTTTTCGCTTTTTCAAAAGCGCATCTGTTCATATCCTGCAAAAATCTCGATACGCCGTTTGCATCGCAGTATGTATCCGTAAAGATTGCCAGTTTCATGGAGAGTATAGTAGCTTTTAATAGTCTCTTTACCGTTACCGAAAGGAGCGGCACCGTTATCTCTTCGTAACGATTTATTCATAAAATAGAGCCATGAAGTATCGCACAATATTCGTCTCCGACATACATCTTGGTATGCGCTACAGCCAGGCCGAAAAGTTTTTGGACTTTTTGAAACAGAACGACGCAGAGGCTATCTACTTCGTAGGCGACATTATCGACGGGTGGGCGATCAAGAGGCGCTTTGTATGGAAACAGTCGCATTCGGATGTAATACAGAAGATCTTGCGAAAAGCGAGAAAAGGTACCCGCATAGTGTTCGTACCGGGAAACCACGACGAGTTTTTAAGGCCTTTCGTTCCGCTCATGCTTGGAGAGAGAATCGAGGTGGTCGACGAAGCTGAATACAAGGGACTCAACGGTAAGCGCTACTTCGTTACTCACGGAGACTATTTCGACTCCGTTACGATGACTAAAAAGTGGGTGGCGAAAGTGGGGGACTTGGGCTATGAAGCGCTTTTAAGACTCAACTACGCTCTCAATTTTTTTAGAAGAAAACTCGGCTTTTACAGATACTGGTCGCTTTCAAAGTATGTTAAAGAGAGTGTGAAAAAGTCGGTCAACTTCATAACCGATTTTGAGTCGGTACTAGCTACTCACGCTAAGAAAAAGGGGTTTGAAGGGATAATCTGCGGCCATATCCATAAAGCCGAGATCAGAGAGATAGACGGCATAGAGTACCTGAACTGCGGCGATTGGGTAGAGTCGTGTACCGCGCTTGTGGAGACTATGGAAGGTGAGTGGAATATAGTCGAGTGGCACTCGCAAAAAGAGTTCGGCGATGCAAAGCTCTCTGCGTAAGAGCTACTTTTTTTCAACGCTTTCCTCTTTTTTCGTTTTATTACCCTTTTTCGTTTTCGCAAATCCTGCGCCGCTTTTTTTCTTTAATTCAAGTGAAAGCGACTCTATAACCTCTCTGTAATTAAGACCGTTTTTGTGCATAGCTGCAATTGTGGCGGCAAGGGCCGCTATCGGGTTTGGAACTTCACCCTTTTTCTTATAGGCTTGAAGGTTCTTTTCGCTAACTTTTATAAGTTTGCTGAATTTGGGAATAGTGATCTCCGCATCGAGTAGCAACTTTTTAAATTCTATAAATGTCAAACCGATCTCCTTTTTGAAGATGGCATATTTTATACTTTTTTTCTTTACGGCTCCTATTGAATATTGACATATCCAGCAAATGTGGGCATAATCTCTATAATTTATTACTAAAAGTAGTAAATTAAGAACCAACAAGGAGCCCAAATGGCAAAAACTTTGAAGAAAAAAGCGGTAAAAAAGATTGTAGCGAAAGCTGCGAAAAAGGCTGTGGCTAAAAATGTCATAAAAAAGAGAGCTTGCAAAAAGGTTGCGAAAAAAGCTGCGAAGATAGTTTTGAAAAAAGCGCCTTCCAAGCCGAAGGCTGCAAGAAAAGCCGCTAAAAAAGCGGTAAGAAAAGTAGCTTGAAAGTAAAAAGCGGTAAAGCGGCTTTTTAGCCGAATTTACCGGTAATGTACTGCTCCGTCATCTCCTCTTTGGGGGTGATGAAGAGCTCTTCGGTGACTCCTAGCTCTATCAAATCTCCAAGATACATAAATGCGGTATAGTCGCTGACCCTTGCAGCCTGCTGCATGTTGTGAGTAACTATTATGATCGTCACCCTCTCTTTTAGTTTGGTTATAAGCTCCTCTATAGCCTGGGTGGATATCGGGTCGAGTGCCGAAGTAGGCTCGTCAAAAAGAAGGACTTCAGGCTCGACGGCAACGGCACGCGCTATGCAAAGGCGCTGCTGCTGCCCCCCGGAGAGTGCGGTTCCGGGAGTCTTTAACCTGTCTCCGACCTCTTTCCAAAGAGCAGCATCTTTAAGTGCCTGCTCCACTCTTCCGTCAAGCTCGCTTCTGCTCTTTATACCTTGAAGGCGTAGACCGTATGCGACATTGTCGTATATACTCATCGGAAAGGGAGTCGGTTTTTGAAAAATCATGCCGATCTTCGTCCTAAGCTTGATAAGGTCTTCATTTTTATCGAGAATGTTATGGTTTTCCAGAAGTATTTCGCCTTCGTACCTGTTTCCCGGATATAGGTCGTGCATGCGGTTGAAGCATCTAAGAAGAGTCGTCTTACCGCAGCCGCTTGGGCCGATGAGAGCAGTGACGGCACCTTTTCCTATCG
>JALSPH010000068.1 GCA_026986055.1 Campylobacterales bacterium | reverse complement strand
CGGGCTCGGCAGTTCGCTTGCGATAGGGCTTGGAGCAAGCGGAATAGGGCATATAGACCTTGTAGATTTCGATGAAGTCTCGGTACACAACATACATAGACAAATAGCTTTCAGGGTGGGAGACGAAGGAAGACTTAAAGCGGAGGTTGCCGCCGAACTTGTAGAGAGCCGCTGCCCCTTTGTAAAAGTGACTCCCTACACGGTCAGGTTTGACGAGTTTGCCAAGGTTCCGAGAGAGTACGATCTGATACTTGATGCTACCGACAACCTTCCAAGCAGGGCTCAGATAGATCTCTACGCCAAACAGATCGAGACTCCGTGGATATACGGCTCGGTGGAGGCTTTCAACGGTCAGGTATGCTTCATAGAAAAGAGCAGTTTCGACGCTTTTAAAATAATGGATCGCAAGCCTGCAGGGATCGCCGCGCCTATAGTCATGCATATAGCATCTTTGCAAGCAAATCTCGCTCTTAGGTATCTGGCGGGCGAAAGGGTGAAAAAGGATCTTTTGTACTACCTATATTTCAATGACGACGGAGAGCTTGTAACACAGAAATTCAAGATGCCTGTATGAATTGATTTGTCGGTTGCTTGCCAACCTGATGCAATCAGCACGGCAATGTATGTTTAGTCTCGGTTACAGAAGATTATCTCTGCATTGAATAGAGAAGTGGCCTTTTAGATCATCATTCCCTTTATTATGAAGAATATAATAGCGGAGATGAGAGCGGCTGCCGGTACGGTTATGACCCATGCTGCGACGATCTTTTTTAGAGCGTTTCGCTGAACGTATTTGGTTTTGTAGACCGATTTGAGAGCTTTGTTCTCTTTTTTAACCATCTTTTCGTGATCGGAGATAAGTTCGAAAAGATGGACTATCCGTTCATAATCTTGCTGACTTTTTTCCTCCTTTGCCTCGAGACTTTCAAGTTCGTCTCTAAAAGCTTCTAGTTTGGACTTCAGCTCTTTTAGCTTTTGCTCCTCCTCTTTTATGCGGTACTCCAAACGCTGAGTTCTATCGAGCCACTCTCTTAAAAATCCTACTCCGAAAACTCCGCCGAGGGCTATGTGGGTAGAGCTTACCGGAAGGCCGAGTTGGGAAGCTATGATGACGGTTATGGCTGCCGCGAGGGCTATACAGAAGGCCCTTATCTGATCGAGTTCCGTTATTTCGCTTCCTACGGTTTTGATGAGTTTGGGGCCGTAGAGTGCGAGACCGAGAGATATTCCCACTGCACCTATTATCATGACCCATAGGGGGATTGCAGCTTTTGTGGAGACCGTGTCGTGTGTCAGCGCATCGTATATACCTGCAAGAGGTCCTACGGCATTTGCGACGTCGTTCGCACCGTGAGCGAAACTCAGAAGTGCCGCCGCGAAAATGAGCGGTATCGTAAAGAGAGTGTTGACACTATTTCTGTCGTCACTTAGAGTATGGGCATATTTCGAGATCATCTTTTTTACTATGAAGAAGATTATGACCGCACCTATAAGACCGATACCCGCTGCGGTTGGAAAGCCGAGCTTCACCACCTTTTTCATCCCTTTGAGTATAAGGTAGGTGACGAAAGCCCACCCCATCACCGAGACATATAGGGGCACCAGTTTCATGGCCGCATCTTTTGTATTCTCTTTGAAGAGAATGCTCTTTTTGATGGCGTATAGAAATCCTGCCGCTATTAGACCTCCAAGAACCGGAGAGATGACCCAACTAGCCGCTATCTTTCCCATTGTTCCCCACGCTACTATACTGAATGTTCCGGCAGCCGCTATACCGCCGCCCATAACACCTCCTACTATGGAGTGTGTCGTGGAGACGGGAGCTTTGAGCCATGTAGCGAGGTTTAGCCAAAGTGCCGCCGCCAGAAGTGCCGCCGTCATCGCCCATACGAAGTATATAGGGTCGGTGAAGGCTGCTGGGTCGATGATCCCTTTTTTGATGGTTCCGGTAACGTCGCCGCCGGCCAGAAGCGCTCCGGCCGATTCGAATATGGCAGCTATGACTATCGCTCCCATCATCGTAAGAGCTTTGGAGCCGACGGCCGGTCCTACGTTGTTCGCAACGTCGTTCGCGCCTATGTTCATAGCCATATAGGCTCCAAAAAGTGCCGCAACGGCAAGAAAAGGGTTGCCCGGAATTTTGTTGTAGGTGGCTATGAGCACAACGGCCATAAAAACGAGAGATATTCCAAGATAGAGAAAATCGAGCCGGCTCTTTTTAACGGCCTTTTTCTGCATCTTCTCGAATGTGTTGATCTCCATTTCAGAAAAACCTTTATAGAAATATTACGAAATGGTAACAAAGGAGTCTTTAAAACTTTCCAATCTTTTTGAGAAAGAGTCTGGTTTCGACAATGTAATGGCTCGGTAACCGTTTCGTGTCTGAATAGAAACAGTTTTGCACGATACTCTTCATGTCGATTACAGGACCAAAAATTTAGACACTTTTTTGGTACGGTAATAACTCATAGAGGAGTCTTTATGGAAGAGATCATAGAGAAGGTGGTCGAGTCTATGTGTGCCAGGTATTCGCTCTTCAAAGAGGAGGCGTACTCTATAGTATACAGCGAGTGGGAGTATATAGAGAGCGCTTACGAAGAGTGCGAAAATGAAAAGAAGTTTTGCGAAAGAGTGGCAAAAGAAATACTTGAAATGTATATGGTGGCGTGATGGGACTTAGTGTAGAGTCGTATCTGTCCCACCACTTTCCGGCCATCAAAGATCTTCCGGGCGTAGTTCCATTTTTAAAAAGACTCTTTCATGAAAACAGGATAAACGACTTTTTGAAAGAGCATGCAAACGACGACGCTTTCGGTTTTGCAGAAGCTGTTGTAGACCATATGGCTCTAAAAGTGGTCGTGGACAAAAAAGAGCTTGCGCGAATTCCATCCTCCGGAAGAGCAATTGTCGTAGCAAACCACCCTTTGGGAGCGCTCGATGCTATGGCGCTGGTCGATTTGGTCAAAGATGTGAGAAAAGATATAAAGATTTTGGCGAACGACTTTCTATGGGCTTTTGAGAATTTAAGAGATATTCTGATACCGGTCAACAACATGGAGGGGAGGGTATCGAAAGGCTCACTGAACAGAATATATGAGGCTCTTGAGAATGAGGAGCTTGTAATAATCTTCCCTTCCGGCGAGGTGAGCAGGGTGGGGGTCACCGGGATAAAAGACGGCAGATGGATGCCCGGTTTCTACAAATTTGCAGCAAGAACGAGAGCTCCTATAGTCCCGGTCTTTATAGATGCGAAAAACTCCCCCCTTTTCTACACGATTTCAGCCATAAACAAAAATGTAGCTACAGTTTTGCTCCCCCATGAGATGATGAGATATGAAAATAGAGCCATCGGTTTTAAAATAGGAAGGCAGATACCGTACGACTCATATACGATTCCTTCGCTTGGCGCAAAAGAGTCGGTGAAGCTCTTGAGAAAACACTTCTACAGAGTGGCGAAAGGGAAAAAGCCGATATTCAAGACGGTAGGCGAGATAGCGCTTCCTGAGCCGAGGAGTGAGTTGAAAGAGGCTTTGAGAAGTGCGGTAGAGCTTGGTAAAACTTTCGATAATAAAAAGATACTTCTTTATGAGAGTGATAAAAAAGATGTGGTATTCAAAGAGTTAGGCAGGCTCAGGGAGATCTCTTTCAGAAGCGTCGGAGAAGGAAGCGGCAAGAAGCGCGATATCGACGATTTCGATTTCATATACAGCCATCTTATAATCTGGGATGAGGAGGAGCTTGAAATAGCCGGAGCCTATCGCATAGGAATATGCTCGCAGATAGTTCCAAGTTTCGGCAAAGAGGGGCTCTACACTTCAACACTTTTCGATTTCGATATGCGTTTTAATCCTGTGATAGAGCAGGGGATCGAACTCGGAAGAAGCTTCGTGCAGCCAAAATATTGGAACTCAAGGGCGTTGGACTATCTGTGGCAAGGGATAGGAGCATATG
>JALSPH010000067.1 GCA_026986055.1 Campylobacterales bacterium | reverse complement strand
GGCCATAGAGGCATTAAGCGGTGAAGTGAAGCTTAACGCTTTGACAAGCTCCTTTATATCTCGCGCTACCGTATATTTCGCGCTTGTAGAAGAGGAAGATGACGACCCTCCAGAAGAGTCGTTCATCTGCCCATGCTCCAAAAATTTAGGAAACATCAACTCCAAGCCTTGTCACTGCAACTCTCTTTTCAAAAGAAGGGCATCTTTACTCTTCTTTTTGAGCAAATTTTTCAGACTAAGAGTCTGCCGCTGCCGTAAAACCAAAACTGGATTAGCTCCGCCGCCCCTTAACTGTTTAGTGTCTAGTATCAAGAGTTAAGTGCTAAGAAGCGTATGTTAAAAATAAATAAAATTACCAAAAGGGGTATCTATGTCTGAAAATTTAAGAAGCTGGGTGACCGGTTTTCCAAGAATAGGTGAGCGAAGAGAGCTCAAAAAGGTGCTTGAGAGTTACTGGAGAGGTGAAGAGAGCTTTGAAGGGGTAAAAAAGGTTTCGGATGAGTTGAAAACTCGTCACTGGAGCTATCAAAAAGGTGCCGGTATCGACGCTATCAGTATAAACGACTTCTCTTTGTACGACCAGACGCTCGATATGGTCGAGACTTTAGGTTTGGTTCCCGATAGGTTCAAAGATATAGAAGATAGTGTCGAAAGGTATTTCGCTATGGCAAGAGGCGACGCGAACCACACCGCTATGGAGATGACAAAGTGGTTCAATACCAACTACCACTATATCGTACCGGAGTTAAAGAGCGGTATGGGGTTCAAGATAGATATTTCTAAGATAGTAGAGGAGTACAAAGCGGCCAAAGAGCTGGGAGTCACTCCTAAAGTGAATATCATAGGGCCTCTGACGTTTTTGGCAAACGCCAGAAGAGTCGATGGAGCCGATGAAGATGCCGTTACTCTTTTTGGTGAGATAATCACCGCTTACGCCGAACTTTTCAAAGAGTTATCCGCACTCGATGAGAGGGTGATACTTCAAGTCGAGGAGCCTGTACTTGTTACTCAAAGAGCCGCGGAGCTATCGCTTCTGACCAAAGAGGCCTATATGAAACTTTGTGAGGTATCGAACACTCTTGAAGTTTTTGTAGTGACATACTTCGACCATGCGACGGAGGCGGTTAAGCAGTTGGTTCAAACTCCCATAAAGGGGATAGGTCTCGATTTCGTATATGGTGAAAAAAATTTCGAAGTTCTGGATGAGATTTCAAAAAGCGGTAAGGCGCTCGTTGCAGGGGTTGTAGACGGCAGAAATATCTGGATAAGCGACATAGAGAAGAGGCTTGAGCTGCTGGATAGGGTTGCCAAGATCGTTCCTAAAGAGAGGATAGTCCTCTCTACTTCATGCTCTCTACTTCATGTGCCTTATACGCTTGGGTACGAGAAAAAGTTGGATGAGAAAATAAAGTCGTGGCTCGCTTTCGGAGTGGAGAAGCTCGACGAACTTTCGCTGCTTTGCAAACTCTTTTTCGAGGGTGCGGACTCGTTGAGTGCGAAAGAGGCCCTTCTTTATGCGAAAAACAGAGAAGATAACGCTTCAAGAAGAGAGTCTAAACTTATTCATGATGAAAATGTCCAAAAGAGGATGGCGAATATCGAGCCTTTGAAAAGAAAGAGGGTCGATTTCAAAAAAAGAATCGCCGAGCAACATGAAAAGTTCGGTTACGAGCCGCTTTGTACTACCACTATCGGAAGCTTTCCTCAGACACCGGAGGTAAGAGGCGTAAGAAGGGACTATAAAATGGGCGTCATAAGCGAAAGCGAATATGTAGAGAAGATGAAAGGGTTCATAAAAGAGTGTGTGAAGATTCAAGAGGATATCGGCCTTGAAGTGCTGGTGCACGGAGAGTTCGAGAGAAACGATATGGTGGAGTATTTCGGAGAGCAGTTAAACGGCGTAGCTTTCAGCGAAAACGGCTGGGTTCAAAGCTACGGCAGCAGATGCGTCAAACCGCCCATCATCTACGGTGACGTAAGCAGACCGGAGCCAATGACGCTCTTTTGGAGCAGTTACGCTCAGAGTTTGACAAAAAAGCCTATGAAAGGGATGCTGACGGGTCCCGTTACGATTTTGAACTGGTCTTTTGTAAGAGACGATCAGCCAAAAAGCGAAACCTGTTTTCAGATCGCTCTGGCCATCAGAGATGAGGTCGATGACCTTCAAAGAGCGGGTATAAAGATGATTCAAGTCGATGAAGCCGCTTTCAAGGAGGGGTATCCGCTTAGAGTTTCAGATAGAGCATATTACGAGAAGTTCGCTCTTGAGAGCTTCTGGATAGCTACAGGTGTCGCCGAGGATGATACGCAGATACATACGCATATGTGCTATAGCGATTTCAACGACATTATCGATACTATAGAGGCGATGGACGCCGATGTGATTTCGATAGAGACTGCAAGAAGCGGAAACACACTGCTTAGAGTATTTAAAGAACACGGCTACAAAAAAGAGATTGGACCCGGAGTGTACGACATCCACTCACCGAGAGTTCCAAGCGTGGAGGAGCTTCAAAGACAGATAGAGGCATTGCTCGAGGTGCTTCCCGCAAGACAACTTTGGATAAATCCCGACTGCGGTCTGAAAACCAGAAGATGGGAAGAGGTGGTGCCGAGCCTTACCAATATGGTAGAAGCGGTAAAAAGGGTACGCGCATCTTTATGATGCGCTACGCCATACTTCTGAGCGCCTCGTCGAAGGCGTTCACCTTCTTCATAGCTTCAAGAGAGAGTCTGTTTATATCATTCGTCGAGAGATCGTATTTTCTCTGCATAGCGTGGATCTTCTCTATATTGTTGTTTTCTATGATTCTTGCCATATTGAGAAGTTTACCGTATAGGTTGTCACCTTCAAAGAGAGCGTTCTCTATATCTTCGGAGACGTGCAGGTGGTGCAGTATCTCTCTGGGAGGGCGATGGAATATCAGGTGAATCAAAGAGAGCATTCCCACCAGGTATGCAGTCTCGCTTTCAGATTTTGAAGCTCCCGGTTTTATCAGTTTAAGCAGTCCCACCATAAGTTCCGTTCTGTTTATGACCATGAGAACGAGCGGATGGTTTCCGTTCTCTCCCTGGCTCTCTTTTGCAAAAAGCATCACCAGCAGCCATTGGGATAGCTGGTTTCTTCCAAGGAGGGTGATGAGGTGGCGTATGGATGTAACGGTTTGTCGCAGAGAAAAAAACGGCGAATTGATGAACCTTAAAAGCTGCAGGGTTATCGCATGCTCTCTTTCGAACGCTTTTACCAATTCGTCGGTCGAGGCGTCGTTTCTTATCAGGTTCCATAGCATCAATATAGAGCCGGTTTCGGCACGGATAGGCTGCTCTTCCAAAATCTCAGGTTCACTGAAAAAGAAGCCCTGAAAATAGTCGCACTCCATCTGCTCCATACTTTTATGCACTTTTCTCGTCTCGATTTTGGAGCATATCGTCTTTATACCGTGTTTTTTCGCTACATCTACTATAGACCTTATTCTATCTTCGCTGATAGCCTCATGGTCTATCTTTATATATGAAACTATATCGAGAACTTTCCGTTCATCAAGGACCCTCTCGTCATGCAGATCGTTAAGGGCGAAGGTGTATCCATCTTTTTTATATTCACACAAACTCTCTAGCAGATCTCTATCTTTGAGATCCTCTTCGAAGAGTGCAAATATCAGACGCTCTTTCGGGAGCGCCTCTATAAGCTTTCGTGTTATGAAAAGGGGTGTTATCTTTATGATGCCAAGGTGCGGCCCTATGACATCCTCTACTCCGATGACGTTTAGCAGATTGTTTATGGCCGTTGCACTCATAACCGTTCCACTGTCGATATCTTCGGTCGGCTTTTCGCCTCTGAAGAGTATCTCGTATGCAAAGACCCTGTTCTTACGATCTATAACAGGTTGACGGGCGATATAGAAGGCATCCATACTCTCTCTTTTTTTTGGTTTGTTGTAAACTACTCCCGATAAGATCGGACAAAATCGGAAATTC
>JALSPH010000066.1 GCA_026986055.1 Campylobacterales bacterium | reverse complement strand
CCCTTTATAGTCGAAGAGCTCCCTTTTATCTTGAGATCTTTTATAACTATAACGTCGTCTCCGTCGCTAAGTCTGTTGCTGTGGGCATCTTTTACGACAAGCCCCTCCTCTTCACTCCCAAGGTCACCCTTTCCAAACTCGTATCCGCACTCGGGGCAGACATAGAGCTCGCCATCTTCGTAGACATATTCACTGCCACACTTTGGGCACTTCGGTATAGACATGTTTTTCCTTTCATCACAAACCGTGTAACGCAAACAGAAGAGTTAAAGAGTCCTTTGAGAAGAGTGCTCTCCTCTTGTATGCGTAACACCGGTTCTTAAATTTCGAACGTATTATAGCGTTCTATCTTCTCTTTCAAAAGTGCAACGAAAGAGTTGCGGCTTTCGCTATCCGGAAAAATATTTCTAGGAACAAACAAAAAAGCGTCGCCCATATCGAGCAGGTACCCCTCTTTCGCAGCTATGACGCGTCGAAACTGATGCCAGGGTACACACCTGTCATCGATGCACAATCCTCCCTCTTCTACTTCAAGCTTCAATCTTTTCTCTCCAGGCTGCGACTTCCTGAAAAAACGAAGAAGTGCCCGCTTCCTTAAAGGCCAGCGAAGAAAATACCAGTATATCACCAGAAAAGTGGAAAGAAGAAGCAGCCCTATGGCACCGTGACGAACGGCACCGACGACACCGAACTGCGTAAGTGCTATGAACCCCCACCCAACGTAGCGGCGCCAACTGTTTCGCATGTCGTAGTCGTAAACGAGCTTGGCCCCTTTCAGGAAGGTACCTTCGTTCCACTCCAGTGTCAGCACCGGCAGATCAGACATGCTCATCGCTCTCCATTATCCAAAGCGCACTCTTTTTTACACACCCTCTTTTTTCTAGATCTTCAAGAAGCCCAAGAGTTTCATCATAGAGTTTCTCAAAACGCAGATTCTCTCTCTCATACTTTTTCTGTTCACGCTTGGCATACCACCATGCCGCTGCAATAGAGAGTGCGAAAACTCCATATATCCACCACTGATACTCTTTAAGATTCAAAAGAACTATAAAGTACTGTACGGAAAAGAGAACGAAAAACTCCACGGAAAAGATGATGACGAGTGTCGAACTTTGGGCAAAATCGAGAGTATACTTCTCTATCTCCCTTAAAATCGATAGATTATCGTTTATCTTTTTAGCCTCTTCAAGACACTCTTCATCAAGATTTTCGAGTGGAATATCTTTTAGATGTATATTGCTCAGATTGTACTCGACATTGGTCTGCTTATAGTCTCTCAATATCTCCGGATGCTCCTTCAGAACCTCTAAAATCTCTTCCTTTGTCGGCCTGCTCTTTCCAAGAAGCTTCTGAACATCCTGAAGAATAAGATCGTACAGACCGACCGTTTTGATCTCCATGGCGACACGCTCAAGATTTGTCAATCCATCCTCCCCGTCAAATGATTTACCAAAAATTCCAAACTCCGATTTGGCTATACCCAAAACTTCACTCCTCTCCTCGATCCCGCATAACTAAAAACAGGATACGTTTCACCGCAACTTTTGGCTATCTTTCGGCTTTGTAGGGCGTACCGAAGTACGCCCAGAAAACCGAAATATCATGCCTTTACGGCCGCCGGTTCCGGCTCTATACCGTAACTTGCCGTTGGATCTTTTGCGGGCATGAATATACCTACAAGACCTTTTAGACCTACGCTCATCACGATATTGAAGAGGAAGATCACCCACGCTATCAAAACCATAGAACCAAATATTGCGGCTCCGACCATAAGAGTGTTGAACTCTCCGTCCACATATAGGTGTCGCCTGAGCATACCGTCCAGACCGGCCATTCCGCCGAGCGCACCCATTCCTACTCCGCCTATCAGATAGAGCCAGAAGTGGGCCCACGTAAGTTTTTTGGAAAAGAGGGTCGTATTGTTGGTGACCAGCGGCCAAAGAACATATAGCGCACTATACAGGGTCATGTAAAGACCAACTATCAAAGCTATATGGAAGTGCGCGAAGCTGATCCACTGAGTATTGTGCAGAACACGGTTCATACCCATATCGGCCTGTATGATTCCTGCAGGAACTGCCAACCCGAAACCTATGAGACCACCGAGCAGATAGGCAAGAGGCGGTGTCATTTTAAGAGGTCGCGCTTTCCAGAGCGTAACGAGTGTTATGAAGAGTGCAAGCCCCTGTGTAAGCAGCTCGAAAGCGGTAACCATCTCTCCGGAAACCAGTTTCATCATCTCAGGCTGAGGCTGATCTGCAAGCAGGTGGTGGGACCATACCATCCACGATACAAACAGCTCAAGCAGAAGTGCGGCACGCGCCACATTCTCCATGAAGAGCTTCTGCCCCGTGATGATAGTCGCCAAAAGATACCATGAACCGGCTACATATATCAGTACGAGACCGTCGGCGACCAGGTCAAGCCCCCACCAGAACCAGTTTTTGTAAAGAAGTGCATCGACGGCATGCACATCCCAGCTTACTCCGGCAGACTCGGCTATCAGATAGACAAGCACCAGAATACCCGCACTAAGAATCACTATGGCATCCAGAAATGTATCTACGGTTCCTCTGAATATGGCGACAACCGGAAGGGAGAGTGCAGGCTCTTTGCTGTATGGCGGTTTTCCGGTCAGTTTGTGAATGAGGTTCATAAGGCCATCTATTCCGAAACCGGAGATCAAAAGCTCTTTTGTCGTCTTGTTTTTATGTACTCCTACTCTGGCGAATATAGTTGCATATATGTTGTATATGAACCCCATCGTTCCGACCATTATAAGAGCCACTCCGATAACGAATACGAAGCCGCCGACTATTTTAAACTGCTCGGTATCTGCCGGTAGAGGCCAATAGAGCGTATAAAGGGGTGCATACTGCCAAATGAAACCGGCTATCCATGCAAGTGCCGTACCTATCGTTATAAGCAGCCATACGGCGTTGGCAAGCTTCACGCTGTACAGAGGTTTTTTAGTCAAATAAGGGACCAGAAACATGAACGCAGCGAAAACCAACTGGTAAGTAGAGCCGAAAATTCCGACGATCGGATGCACGGTCATTATGGAGAAGTAGTGATCGGGCTCGAAGAACATCTTTGGAATCGGTGCCGAAGGTCCTGTCTGAACCATTCTCATGATCATACCCTCTATGGCTACAAGACCATAGAATAGAAAAGACATTACGACCGCTCTAAGCGTCACCTTCTGAAGCGCATTCAGCTTGGTATGGTCAAAATCTGTACCGTTTATCAACGTTTTTACAAAACTCATCTTAGCCTCCTACTTACTTGCCACTTTTTCATCGCAGCCTATAACTTCGACCGCATCTTTAACCATCATAAGATCTTTACCGGTATGCTCGTCATACTGGTCGGGACCTGCATACTCCGTAGATGTCAGGTCGAAACTTCCACACTCGTGAAACGTCCACAAAAGATCGTTCTTATGGTTAGGGAGCACCTGCATCTGCGTGACCATAGTGCCATCTTTTCTGAATAGGCCAAAACCATAGGTAAGATCTTTGCTACCGACGTTGAAAAGCACCTTCTCGCCTTTTCGAACAACCATCTTTTGCGAAGGAAGAGTCCATTTATGGTTTTCGATGGTTATGTCGAAAGTTTGGTTAGGTTTGATCTCGTGGCGCATTATATCTTCTGAGACCCAGGGAATCGTATTGTACGTGAAGATATGGTGTCCGACTCCTCCGGCAACGAGAAAGGCGATATAGCCGTAGAAAGGGATTCTTACGATCGACTTGACTCTCTCTTTTCGTGTCAGGTTGTACGCAAACCACGCTATGATCGATATGATCAGCAAAGCGTAGATCGTGTATGCCATCCAGTGGAAACTCAACAGTTCCACCGAAGTCTTGAAACTCATCTTTGACTCCTTAATTAGTTTATTTCAAAAAGAAGTATACATAGGGGACTTTTTTCTCTTCTTGATCTTGGTCAAGAAAAATTTGGAAATGGTTAGATATAGAATCTATTTTTGTATAAAATTTAATCAATTATTGACTTGATTGCTTATTTTTTAATCTCAATACCATTTTCTGTATTAATAAAATTAATATTTTCCTATAACACGGTTAGGCTTTTTATTATAAATTCTTATGATTTAAAGAGGTGTTGATTTTTTTATATAAAAGGAGACTATCTCAAAAGCAGTGCTATGAAAAGCATGTTGAAAAGAAGTGATATTATGAAAAGGAGTCTATATGTTTTTACAGGCTCCCTCTCAAAGAGAGTAACACCTTCCGGATAGTAAGGCTTTACCTTTTCGGGATGGGTAAGCTCGTACTCCATTTCGCTGTATACTTCGTAGCGCCTATCCTTGTTCCGCTCTATTGCTCTCATGACGACAGATTCAAGCCACGCCGGCACGGCTTTATTGAAATGGCGCAGGCCCTTCGGCTCTTTGAAAGTCGGAGTCTGAAAAGGCTCTATTTCCCCATACGGAAACTTTCCGGTGAGCGCTTCATAAAGTGTAACGCCTATAGCGAATATTTCGGTCTGCTCGCTTATGGGTTCACCCATAAAACGCTCCGGTGCCAGATAGCTTGGGGTACCGGCTCTTGAAGCTATGGAGAATATCTCTACAATCGAGCCGAAATCGACCAACTTGTAGACACGTTTGCCGTGTCTTTGAAGAACTATCACGTTTTCAGGCTTTATGTCGCCGTGAACTAGGTCATATTTCAGAAGGTAGCTGCAGGCGTGAAGCAGAAACTTTCCAAGCTGGATGGCATCTTCTACAGGCAGCGGCTTTTTCGATATGGCCTCTTTCAGGCTTGGGCCATCCAGATACTCCATGACATAGTAACGGGCACTTCTGTTTTTGGGAATGACAGCTTTTGGGAAGAAACCGGCTTTCAGACGCGAAGCGTTCCAAGCCTCTTTCACGAAAAGATCCAAAAGCTTCTCATCATCGGCCGCCTCTACGGGAGGGAATTTGAGAACGTACTTTACCCCCTTCTTTTCTACAAGCCACGTTCTTTCGTTCTGTATAAGAGGCTTTATGAGTCTGTAGCCGTCTATCGTATCATCTGCTTTCAAAGATTTGGGTATAGGAAGCTCTATCTTTTTAAGCTTCTCTCTTCTACTCTCTCCCAATATCTCTATGACGACGGCGGTAGTGTCGTCAGGCAGATCGTCGTCTACCTTTTTGCTTGCAGCCTTGATCAAAGAGGAGGCTCCCATTTTAAGCCTCTTTTGCGTCTCTTCCAGGCTCAGAACCTTCTCGAGTCCGTCGCTTGCAAGCAGCAGTATATCTCCGGTTTCGAGGTTGTTCTCGAAAAGGTATGGATCTACCGTTTCGGCCATACCTATAGCCTGTGTCAAAACATGCTCCATCCCCGGCTCGTCGCTGGTATGGCTGAAAGATATCTGCTGAAGATGGCCACCTCTTTGAAGATATATGGGTGAGTCGCCAACATTGGCTCCATAAAGACGATTTCCCTCTATCACTACGATACTAAGAGTGGTCAGGTACTCGGGCCTCTCGTACTCATCTACCCCTTCACGGTACAAAATGGCGTTTATGCCGGAGATGAAGTGTTTCAAAGACTTCTCTATACTCCAGCTTTTGGGCCTGGTTTTGAAATTGTTCATAAGGTAGTTGACGACTCTTCGCGCAGCCTCACCGCCCGCTTCGGCACTTCCGACACCGTCGCAGACTATACCGATACAGAGCTCCTCTATAACTTTAACGGCAGCGAAATCTTCGCTGACAAGCTCTTTCCCTTTTGCAAGAGAGAAACTGGAAACTTTGAAAAGCTCACTGCTCATGAAAACTCCGATCTTTCAACCACCAACTAAAAATCTTAAACCTTAAACCTTGCACCTTAAACCTTGCACCTTAAACCTTAAACCCAACACCTGCAACCTAACTCAGATTCGTATAAACCGCCTGCACATCTTCATCATCCTCAAGCTTATCTATAAGCTCCGAAACCTCATCCATCTGCTCTTCACTCAGCTCCAAAGGTACGTTTGCGATGCGTTGCAAAGAGGCCTTTTTGATCTCAACACCCCTCTCCTCAAGAGCCTTTCCAAGCTCTCCGAAAGATGTAAACTCGCCATATATGCGAACTATCTCTCTATCTTCACCGCTCTCTTGCGGAACTCTGTCCTCTTCAAGCTCCTCAAGACCCGCATCGATCAGCTCGAGCTCAAGCTCTTCGAGGTCTATACTCTCATCTTTGTCGAACTCGAAAACTGCCTTTCGAGTAAACATGAAATCCAAAGAGCCGCTTGTAAGAAGCTCACCGCCGTTTCTTACCAAAACAGCCCTAATGTTTGCCACGGTTCTGGTACCGTTGTCGGTGGCACACTCTATATACATCAAAGTACCGTAGGGCCCTTTCGCTTCGTATGCTATCTCTTTAATATCCGCCGCATCTTTACCCTGTGCCCTCTTTATAGCCGCCTCTATATTATCTTTCGGCATATTCTGCGCTTTGGCATTCAAAATGGCGGTTCGCAGTTTGGGGTTCATCTCTGGGTCGGGGCCGCCCTCTTTAGCAGCCATCGTAATGACCCTACCCAGTTTGGGGAATATGCGCGACATCGCCCCCCATCTTTTGAGTTTGGCAGCCTTGCGGTATTCAAACGCCCGTCCCATCTTTAAATCCTTCCAATGAAAATTTTCGACATTATACTCAAAACCGCAAAGCACACCATCTCACCATCTCACCATCTAACTTTTAATTTTTAACTTTTAATTTTTAACTAAAACCTATATTCTCCCCCCGGCGGTAACTCCCCATGTAGTTCTCCAGCGCGTCTTGACCAGACTGATTCCTATCAGAGCCACCAAAACGACTCCTGCGAAGATAAAGAAACCTGCCGTGTAGCTGTCGAACGCACCTTTGGACCATCCAAGAGTTTTGACCAGAGCGGTACCGCCGAGGCCTCCGGCGCACCCGACGATTCCCGTCATGATTCCCATATCTTTACCGAAGCGCTGCGGTACGAGCTGGAAAACGGCTCCGTTTGCCATACCCAGGTTCGCCATGATAAGAAAGAGAACCAAAATAGCGACGTAGAAGCTGTTCACCAGTGTAGCGTTTATGACCGCAAGCACCGCAACCGCTCCGAAAAAGATGTAGAGCGACTTGACTCCGCCGAGCTTGTCGGCTACGCTTCCCCCTACAGGCCTTAAAACCGCACCTGCGAATATACAGAGGGCTCCGAAGTATCCCGCGACGACCTTTACGTTGCTCTCACCGAGATACTCAACTCCAAAGGCGCTCATATCGACCTGGTAGTTGTTCATCAGGTAAACCTTCATATAGTTGGCGAACCCTACGAACCCTCCGAAACTCACTGCGTAAAAGAGGCTGAACCACCATGTGTCTCTATCTTTTAGAAGCTTCATATAGTCTGAGAGCTTTTTGGGGTTCGGCTTGTAGACTTCCGGCGGAGCATCTTTTGCCATAAATGTATACACTACAAAAATGAAGGTAGAGAGAACCGCACCTACCAAAAAGACCGAATCCCACCCCCAAAGTTCGGCAATTTTTGGAGCGAAGAGAAAGTCTATGACGACACCTATGTTACCTGCACCCGCAAGCCCCAGAACAAGCCCTTGTAGCCTTGGAGGGTACCACTGCCCTGCCTGAGGAAGAGCGACGGCGAAAGATGCACCGGCAAAACCGAGCCCGAATGCGACAAGCAGAAGTTCATTATATGTAATTCCCTCACCCCTGAAGTATGCATAAAAGAGTGAAGCTATGACAACCGCCTGCGCCGTCAAAGCAGTGCGTTTGGCTCCGAACTTGTCCACGCCGAAACCGAGTACGATCCTCAAAATCGCTCCGGAAAGTATAGGAATAGCCAGAAGAGTCGCCTTCTGATCGGGAGAGAGTATAAAACCGTTCGCGGCAAGCGACTCGGATATCTCCGTAGATAGCGGCCCCAACATCGTCCACACCATAAAACTGAAGTCGAAATACAAAAAGGCTGCCAGAAGCGTAGGCCAGTGACCCGCCTTCTTCAATTCGCCAAACTTCATAAAAGCTCCTTGAGAAAGTTTTGATGCGGTAATTGTACCTACGAAACGTAAGCATTGTTGTCTATTTTTTAATCAATTTAATGGCAAATTATGCCTGATTAAAAAACAGGCAACTTTACAAAAAAAGATCTGGTAGACTTTCGAAAATTCAATACAACCCTCTGAAAAATTACAAATCGATCGAAGGCTTTGAGATTTTAGTTTGAAAACGAAACGATCGCTTTTAGTGAAAAAAGTGCGCCCAACCCCGGAGGGGCGCTTGCGTTCGCACTTTTTAGTGTAGTTTTCAAACGTTGGCTTCGCTAAAAATCTCATCTCGCCTGAGAGAGATTTCGTGATTTTCAGAGTACACAATTATCTAGATTAGGAGAAAGCATGAAGCTCGAAGAGGTTTCGGCAAGACATACAAAAGTGAACAAAATAGAGAAACTCAAAGAGAGAAGAACCTGGAAAGAGGCGTGGGAAGCGCTTCAAAGGTACTCCAAAGAGGGTTACGACTCCATCATGAAAGAGGATATCGACTACTTTCTGAAGTGTTTCGGTATTTTCGACAGGCCTGCAACTCCTGGAAAGTTCATGATGCGCGTAAGGGTCCCCGGAGGCAGATTAAGCAGCGAACAGGCTGCCGTTTTGGGACGCATGGCCAAAGAGTATGGAGAGGACTATATGGACCTGACTACCAGAATGCAGGTTCAACTGAGATATCTTGAGATAGAGAATATCCCTTACATTATAGAGGAGTTGGAGAGTGTCGGCATAACGAGCTGGCAGACCGGTGTCGACAACTTCAGAAACATCGTCTGCGACCCGCTTGACGGAGTTGCCTACGACTCCATAATCGAAACCGCTCCGATAGTAAAAGAGCTTCAGAACCTT
This sequence comes from Campylobacterales bacterium, assembly GCA_026986055.1. Classification (GTDB taxonomy): domain Bacteria; phylum Campylobacterota; class Campylobacteria; order Campylobacterales; family Hydrogenimonadaceae; genus Hydrogenimonas. Next base: position 6,212 of record JALSPH010000066.1, on the reverse strand, counting down.
TGGCTCAAAAAGGAGGAGTGGATCGCGGCACTTCCAAGAAAGTTCAACACCTCTATAAGCGGCTCTATGACAAACCGCTGCAACCTTTTCGCCCACGACTGCTGCTTCGCTCTGGCCGTCAAAGATGGTGAGTACGGCTTCAACGTATATCTTGGCGGAAAAGTGGGAGCTATAGCCGAATCGGCCGATATCTTTCTGAAAGAGGAGGAGATCATCCCATTCTACGAAGCTCTGGTAACCACATATAGAGATTACGGTTTCAGAGACAACAGAAATAAAAATCGCCTCCACTTTCTTATAAAAGAGGCCGGTATGGATGCTCTCACGGAGGTTGTCAAAAAGAGAGCGGGCCGGGAGTTTCAAAGGGCCGGAGAGACGATGGTAAAGCAGCCCAGAACCGAAGAGCGCGACGGACGTATACGCCTTCAAAACGGGAAGTTCGCTCTTCACATGGTAGTACCTTCAGGCATCTTCAGCGGCTCGGCCATGATAGAAGCTGCAGAGCTTGCCTCGGAGTACGGCGAGGGGATGTTGAATATCTCGACCACTCAGAATCTCTATATCCTTGGAGTGGAGGAGAGCGATATACCAAAAGCGTTGGAGCAGAAACCTTACGACAGATACCACTGCATCTCTACCCCCTACTTCAACCAGTTGGTAGCTTGTGCCGGAATAGATCTCTGCCCTTTCGGCGTCATACCCAACAAAGCCGATGCGATCGAGATGGCCGAGTATCTGGGGGAAGAGGTTCCTCTGCCGGGTGACGCTTCCATAAGAATGCACTGGTCCGCCTGCGTAAAGGGGTGCGGTGTGCATGAGCTCGGAGATATAGGTTTTGTCGGTTGTAAAGCGAAAGAGAGCGGAGAGACCGTTTATGGAGTACATATACAGATAGGCGGAAAATCCTCAGCGACACAGGAGGAGGCCTACACCATCATGAAGACGGTCCCTCTGACAAAAGCCCGTTACTATGTAGCCGAACTCGCAAAAGCATATAGAGATCTACGAAAAGAGAGGGAATCTTTCGAGCGATTCGAAAGCAGAGTTTTCAAGCGCTACTCCAAAGGCGCCATAGAGTTCATTCTACGGTGGAATGTCGAAGTTGCCGCTTCAAACGGACTAGAGCCGCTTGGCTTCAGCGCCGATTGGGAACCAAACATCGAACATAACGAGATATTTATTTTGGGGCTTGAAATATACAAGAGCGTTACAAAAGAGAAAGCGTACCAGGGAGTCCACAACTTCAACCCTATAGAGAAGAGCCCTCCGACCCATATCTGCAAGCTCAACTCATCACTTCCGAAAGAGGCGGGGGATATCGTGATGAAGATGATAGCACCATCCGAAAAGAGGTACGAAGTCTTCACCGAAATTGTCAAGGAGCTGCAATCCCTATAAAAACAGAAGAGAGTGTCATTTTTGTGTCACATTTTTCGCTTCTTTTGATTTAAGTCAAACGAAATTCTCCTCTTTTGCCATATAATCGCTCTATTACTTCAGGGTGCCGAAAATCTTCTCAGCACCCTTAAACAAGGGGATTTAATATGGAACTTTTACCGCCGGATGCAGAGAAAATCGATGTCGAAGGTGCTACGGTAGACTTTTATAAATATGTTAAAGATGGAGTGACATACTACCAGTTCGATACATCCAGATGCGGCCCGCCGGAGCCTATGGTAAACGCTATGAGCGGATTGAAACTCATAGACTCTCCGGATAAAAAACTGGTGATGATCAACCATAAAAAACCTATGGGACTTTTGGATAAGATCGGAGATAAATACGATATCGAGACCGAGAGTCTCGAAGATGGACGCGTAAAGCTTATATTTGGGTACAAAGAGGGAGCAAGCGCCTCTGCCGATCTGAGCGATACGACCTGCCACGGCTGACAAGATAGGGGGAGTCTTAATGTTTCAGGTCTCAAGGGAGTTTGCACCCCCATTCTCTCTTATTTCGCCGTTTTTCACCGTAGGGTCACTCCTCTATCTGGTAGCGATGCTGCTCTTGCCCACTTTCGGAGCCGACTCCGTCAGATACGATATTAGCGTCGTCGCATGGGCCCATCTTTTCCTGCTCGGTTTTGTGATGATGATAATTTTCGGAGCGATGGCGCAGCTTGTTCCGGTGGTTCTTGAGGTTGGGCACTTCAGTGTAGATTTCTACTATCTCATTTGGCCTCTTCTAGCGGTAGGAACGGCTTTTATGGCTGTAGGCTTCGCCTTTTTGCCTTCGCTTCTTCCATTCGGAGGCTTGATGGTACTCGTTTCTATGCTCATATTCCTGGCCGATACCATTTTGACTCTTAAAAAGGTGGAGCGCATCTCGTTGACCGTAAAAACCATCGCCGTCACCAACGCTTTTTTGCTTCTTGGCATTTTGATAGGATTTGCAATGTCTCTTGCCATAGGCGCCGGAGTAGGAGTCGATATAGAGAAGTGGCTGGGAGCCCACATCGTCATGGTTCTTGGAGGTTACGTGACTCTGACTATAGTCGGTATGAGCATGGTTCTTCTGCCGATGTTCGGACTCTCCCACGGATTTGACGAGACTCCGGTCAACAGGGCTTTCAAGATAATGAGCGCAGGTGTGGCCGCCTACTTTTTAGGAGCCCTTTTAGATTCGGACTCCATACGTTTTCTCTCGCTTATCGCTCTTTTCATTGGAACGGGGCTATATTTGTGGCAGATATGGCTGATATATAAAACGAGAGCTCGCAAAGAGAGCGATATATGGTTCAAATCGATGGTCGTAGGATACGGCTCTTTGGCAATCGCACTCATTCTTGCACCGATAGCTCTTATAGGCCGTCTTGAGACTCTGGCCCTGACGGCTACATGGTTTCTTGTGATGGGTTTTTTCACTTTTCTGATAAACGGGCATCTCTACAAAATTGTCCCCTTTTTGGTATGGTTTGAGCGCTATAGTCCGCTTGTTGGAAAAAGAAAAGTGCCTATGCTTGCAGATATGGTTCCCAAAAAAGCTGCGGAGTTTCAGTTTTGGTTCACCGCAGCAGGGCTGGTAACGGCCGGAGTCGGACTTCTATTTGGAAGCGATGAACTCTTCAAAGGCGGTGCCGCTTTTATGGCTACCGGTGCGGTTTTCATGTTCTATTCGATAAGATGGATGATCAACTTTACAGAGGGTTTGGAGGATTGAGTATGAGTAAGAAGATAACGAAAGAGCAGGTATTTGACGCTATAAGAAAGGTGGTAGACCCGGAAGTCGGTTTCAACCTTGTAGAGATGGGGCTCATTTACGATGCCATAATAGATGAGCAGAATAACGTCAAGGTAGTGATGACGCTATCTACACGCGGCTGTCCGCTCCATCAGCTGCTTATGCAGTGGGTAAAGGATGCGGTAAAAGAGATTCCGGGTGTCAATGATGTGGAGGTCGAGATAGTCTGGGAGCCGGAGTGGAACATCTCCATGGCCGAAGAGCATGTCAAAAAGGCCCTTGGCGGAGGCGCATAAGAGTGGAAAGCGCTGCAAAGAGGCCCTTTTGAACAGAGATAGCTGGATGCACGAGCTCCGTCACCTCTACGGTGCCGGGATTCTACTCTTCTACTATGCCAAATGGCCAATTCTTCTCGGATGGCCGATTCTTAGATTTTACCTCGACTATCCCGATAACTGGATCATAGATGCGTTATGGGTGTGGTGCCTGATACTGGTTTTAAAAGATCTTTATGTATGGACTGTGTTAAAAAAAAGTTACTGCGACAAGGGTAGATGCACAGAGAAAAAGGAGAAAGAGGATGAGAGAGATAACGCCTAAGACAAAGGTCGACGACCTTTTGAACGACTACCCTGAGCTTGAAGAGTTTCTAATGAGACTCAACCCTAAATACAAGAAGTTGAAAAACCCCGTTTTGCGCCGTACAGTCGCAAAAATTGCCACTCTGACGCAGGTCGCCAAAATTGGGGGCTACGACCCGGTGAAACTTGTAAACATGTTGCGAAAAGAGGTAGGAGAGGCGCCGCTGGAAAGTGGAGCACAAGAGAGCGAAGAGGAGTCGAAGGAGGCCCCTCTTTGGCTGCAAAACCCTCCAAAAAAAGTTCTTGACGTAACTAAACTTCTGGATGAAGAGAAGAACCCGCTCGCAGAAGCGACGAAAGCTTTAAGAGAGTTAAAAAGCGGTGAGACACTCCTTCTAAAGAGCGACTTCCTTCCCGCTCCGCTCATAGAGACCTTCAAAGAGAAAGGCCTTGAAGTCTATTCGTCGGAAACGGATGATGGAGAGTTTCTGACCTACATTTATTACCGCACCGACTAATACCCTGAATATTTGAGAGAACGAGAAGAGGTGAGATGTGGGTAGAGAAATCTGAAGGACTCCCCGTAGGAAATTCAAAGATTTATCTGCTCGCAGGTTGCCTCTTATCGTTCTCCCCGAAGGGTGCAGTGCTTTCACCCATATGACTGCGTTGAATTTTCTTGAATTAGCTAAGGCTAGTCCTGCAAAAATCCGCCTTGCCTATGAACGAAACCGCGGCATCAAAGATAAAGGTGATTAGTCGGTGCGGTAATGAAAAACCTTGACCATCTGAGGCCACAACTCTTTGGAAAGAAGTATCTTTTTAACCCTCTCCTGCCACACTTCGCCGAAACGAAGCTTCTCATCTTCGGTTGCTACACCCTGCAGCACTTTTTGCATCAACATCTGCTGATCGGGATTGCCCGGAACGACCGACGGATTATATGAGAGCTCTACGCTATCGCCGTTATCAAGACGTGTAAACTTTACATCGCCCTCTATCTCGGCGCCGAAGCTAAGACGGCTATTTCTTGCGAACCTGCCGCCAAGCCCTTTGAATCCTCCTTCGTTCGCGGCACCGGTGACAAGCCCTATGCAGCTTCCGATAACACCTTCAACCCCCTCATCTATCTTACCCTTGATCTCCACCTTGATATCTCCCCTTACCGGCAGCTCACCTTCATAAAGTTTCTCAAGACCTATGGTAGTCATAAGCCAGGCTCCGGCAACCGTCGGGCAGGAGTGGCCGGCCAGCTTGACCATATCTATATAACTGTACGTTATCAAACCTCCCTCTACCGCTCCAAGCAGTTCGGCAAGAGGATCGTAGGTCTCTATAGGCTCTACATCGTCGAAAAAATCGGGGTATCTCATAATATTCCTTTAGGGCACCTCTAATAATAGGTGATATTCACAACATTTCCGGCTTTTGTCTAGGCTAGGCACTCTTTTGAAGGCCTAGCTGTAGCTAAGTCAAAAAAGAGTAACGACGCATAGGTAAAAGCCGGCAAGGCCCGCAGGGTGGGCTTTGTAAACGCAATCTTTCACAAGATGCTTCCTTCATCTTAGCTATTGCTAGGACTTGAAAGCCTCTTGCAAAATCTTACATTTGCAAAACCCATTGTGAGCATTACCTACTTGTTAGAGGTGCCCTTTATCTTTGAGTGAATTGTAAATCTTCATGGCACCAAACAGGTTGATACCGTAGAGGATGGACTCTACCGCTATCACCGCACCTACCACTTTCCATGCGTACGGTGTGAAGAAGAGCCCCACACCTGCCGCAAACAGCGCCCAGTGAAGCCATAGATGAAGCATAGCACTTTTTGAGGGTATGATATCTCCCATCATAGGTGTTTCGATGACACCTTTTGCGTTGAGATGAAACCATACGAGAAAAGGGACTATCTTGTAACTCATGGCGAAAATCACGCTCAAGATAAAATAAGCGTACAGTAGTGCGGATGCGGTTCCGGCCCAACCGTAACCCGTAACGGTATGGAGCATAAAAAAGAGAGATGCGAAAGCCAAAGAGAGCATCGCACTCCGCCAAAGCCATACCGTAGCGTCAGCCACGGGGCGCTTTCTCTGCATCAATCTTTTGATAGTAACTGCCGCGAAAACAAGAAAAAGGAGTGCCAGCAGAATATCGGCAACGCTTGCCAATGCCGAATCCAAAAAGAGAGAAACGGTATGTAGAAGCAGTAAAAAGAGTACCCCCAAAGGGAAAAAGAGTCTTATATATTTGGGGTATGAAGGCGTAACGTAAAACATCTCTATAACCTGAAAAGCTACCGCCATAACCAAAACTCCAACCCAGCCAAGCAGCATGAAACGTACATGCACGGAGCGTAGAAGAAGCGGGTCTAAACCAAGATCGGCCCCCATGAATATAGCGGTAAGCAAAAGGGCAAAAACCGAACCTACCCCAAGAGAGAGCAGAGAGACGATC
>JALSPH010000065.1 GCA_026986055.1 Campylobacterales bacterium | reverse complement strand
CTGTTTAGCAAGAAGTTTTCCCATAAGCGGCGCGAAAACGAAGCCTCTGCCGCCGTAACACCCTGCAATAAAGCAGCCTCTTAATTTCGGTATCTCTTCGGAGCCGGGTTTTATCTTTTTTGACGGCACTCCAAATAGCTCGTAAGCTTTTTTTGCATCCGGCAGTGGACCGACCAAAGGAAAGTGGTCGCTCACCGAAGAGCGCCTTCCTGCATATATGCGTAGTAGTTTTTGGTCTTTTAGCTCCGGAACCATTTCGATAGCCTCTACCAAAAGAGAGTTCACTCTCTCTATTTCACTCTCGGTTTCTCCTCTTACATGGGTAGCACCCACTCTGACTATGCCGTCTATATTCGCGGAGACTGAAATCTTTTTATGAACACTCATAGGAATGTAAGCAGAACTCTTCAAATCGACCCTCTCGCCCCAGACTCCGCCTATCTCGATATATGGAGCCTCTACCGACAACCGCTCCGACCCGGTGGCTAAAACTATGTTTTCGGCTCTGTACTCCCCTACTCTCCATAGATCTGCCTCTCGAGTCGGTTTAGCATCGAGCCCGAAACGGCATGTGATCTTCTCACTCAAAGTTTTAGCCACCCCCATGGGATCAACAAAAGCGGCATCCAAAAAAGCTATAGCTTCATGCTCGGTGCACTCCTTTGAAAGAAAAGGGAGCTCTTTTGCACCATAAAGCTCATGAGCAATCTTCAAATGCTTTTTGTACTCTTGAAACTTTTTAGCGTCAACTTCATCTTTCGGGACTCTTACAACCCCTTTTTGGAAAAAATCTTCAGGTGTCTTTTCAGAGTAGAAGTTTAGGGCGAAAAGATAGGCTTCGTTGGTAAGAAGCTGAAGGTCGCCCCCTCTGCCGAGACGGGGCGACAAAAACGCGCCTGCCGCACCGCTAGCACCTGAGAGCAGCCCTCTTTTGTCGATCAAAAGTACCTTCTGACCCTCCTGCTTGAGCCAGTAGGCCGCAGATATCCCGGCAATTCCGGCACCTATGACGATGGTGTCGTACACACTATCCTCTTATACGCTTATCTCTTTGATGTCGGCAACCTCTTTGAATGCACGATATATCGAGCCTACAAGATTTTTTCGGTTAACTCTTAGCTTCTCGTCTTCGGCATTCACCATCACATTGTCGAAAAATCTATCGAGCTTCGGTTTTAGTGAAAATAGCGCATCGAGCATACTTTCATAGTCCGGATACTCTTTTTGCGTAACTTCCAGGAAGGCATTGTAGAGATCTTCCTCTTCACTCTTTTCAAAAAGTCTGCTATCCACCGAGAGTTCAGCCTCGAGATCTATATCTTTCGCAATATTGGCGACTCTTTTGAAAGTGGTGAAGATCTCTTTGAACTCATCGCTTTCGACAATATTTTTTAGAGCCTGAACCTTTTTTACTATCTCGTTTATATCTCTCTCTTTGCTTGCCAAAACGGCCGTGACGATAGATGGGTTTACATCGAGTGCTTTGTATAGCCTCTCGTCGAAGAACTTCTCGAGCTCTGCGCTATCGAAAGGTGCATACTCCTTTTTGAAGTACTCTATCATCTCACTTATATTGAAAGGGATGTCAAAATGGGTAACTATTCGAATTATACCTGCAGCGGCTCGCCTAAGAGCGAAGGGGTCGCGCGAGCCGGTAGGAATCTTTCCGATAGAAAAGAGAGCCATCAGATTGTCGAACTTGTAAGATATGGCTATGATTGCACTAAAGAGGTTCGAAGGGAGTTCGCCATCTTCAGCGTTTGGCAGGTACTGGTCACGAATAGCAAGTGCCACCAGCTCATCCTCGCCCTGAGCTTTCGCATAGTAGTAGCCCATAACCCCTTGAAGCTCGGTAAACTCGTATACCATTTCGCTAAGAAGATCGGCTTTGGAGAGCATCGCGGCTCTCTCGGCAAGCGCTTTCAACTCGCCCCTCTCTTTATGGAACTCTTTTTCAAGAGTGTCGGAGTAAACTTCGGCCAAAGTGGTGGCTATAACACTCTCCCTGACGCACTTGTCGTACATACTTCCAAGTGAGTCCATAAAGAGTAAATCTTTCAACCCTTCCGGGTCGAGCCCCTTTTTGAGGTCATTTTCGTAAAAGAAGATCGCATCGGAGAGTCTGGGCTTCAAAACCCTCTCGTTGCCGGCCACAATTTGCGAAAAATCATCGGTTTTGGCATTCGAGACGACAACGAAACCGTTATGCAAAACTCCATTTTCAAAGACCGGAAAATAGCGCTGATGCTCTTTCATACTGGTCATTATCACTTCAGGAGGAAGCTTCAGAAAGCTCTCGTCGAACCTTCCCAAAAGAGGCGTAGGATACTCGGTAATAGCTACAACCTCTTCCATCAAATCCTCATCTCTTCCTATTTTGAGAGAGCTTTTGGCTTCAAGCTCATTGAAACCTTCCAAAATCTTCTCTCTTCTTCTATCCGCAAACAGCTCTACTCCACCCTTTTGCAAATGTTCGAAATACTCTTTCGCCGAATCTACGGTAACAGGCTCAAAACTCACCTGCCTATGGACTCTGGTAGTGTTGGAGCTCTTTACGCCGAAAAGCTCCGCCGGAACGACTTCGTTTCCAAGAAGGGTCAAAAGCCATCTTACGGGCCTGATAAACTCGTCGCTTCTTGCTCCCCATCTCATCATCTTTCCAAAGCGCATAGAGGCGATCCAATCTTTCAACATCCGGTCGATCAGCTCTTTTGACTCTCTGCCGGGTATCACCCTTTTGTAGTAGAGGACCTCTTTGCCCCCCTTTTGCGATCTGCCGATCTCGCTCAAAGCGACACCGCACTTTTTGGCAAAGCTTTCAGCGGCTCTTGTGGGTTCGCCATCTTTGAAAGCTACCTGCAGCGGCGGGCCGAAAAGCTCCTCTTCGCTCTCAAGCTGTTTTTTTAAAAACTCAGGGTGCCACAAAACAAGCCTTCTTGGCGTATATGAAAACTCAAAATCACAAAGCAGCCTGTTTTTTTCCAAAATCTCGGCCCAGGAGCGCTCTATCTGCTCCAAAACTTTAAGAAGCGGAGCCGCAGGAAGCTCCTCGACTCCTATTTCTATAAGAAGAGGTTGGGTCATGATATCTCCATAAAAGGGAAAATTGAGCCGATTTTATCGAAAGTTTGATTAATCCGTTATGATTGAGGTTTCACGAACATCCTCATTTGCAAAGAGCATATATCTTGCACCCTACGCAAAAATCGAAAAACGCTTCAAGAAGCGCTTCTTTCATCTTTAACGACTCTCTTACCCGCTCTTGGGTATAATCGCGTCAATTTATTCACTATAGAGGTTCAAATGAGCGAGAAAAAAGGTTTCGATCCCAAAGAGTTCGAAGAGAAATTTTACAAAATATGGGAAGAGCGCGGCTACTTTGAAGTGGACGGAAACGAGAAAATCCAAAAAGATGGCAGAGAGTTTTGCATAATGATGCCTCCGCCAAACGTTACCGGAAGCCTTCATATAGGCCACGCCTTGACGTTTACCCTTCAAGATATCATAGTCCGTTACAAAAGGATGGACGGCTATAAAACCCTTTGGCAGCCGGGAACCGACCATGCCGGCATAGCGACTCAAAACGTCGTCGAAAAGCAGCTTTTGGCAGAGGGAAAAACTAAAGAGGAGCTTGGCAGAGAGGCCTTTTTGAAAAGAGTGTGGGAGTGGAAAGAGCAAAGCGGCGGTATGATAGTCCACCAGATGAGAAAACTTGGGGTCTCTCCGGCATGGAGCAGAGAGCGCTTCACGATGGACGAGGGGCTCAAAAACGCCGTAAAAGAGGCTTTCGTCAAACTCTACGAAGAGGGACTCATCGTCCGCGGAAACTATATGGTCAACTGGTGTACCCACGACGGGGCGCTTAGCGACATAGAGGTCGAGTATGAAGAGCACGACGGAAAGCTCTACCACATTCGCTACCCGCTTGCGGACGAGGAGGGCTTTGTCGTCGTAGCGACGACCCGTCCCGAAACATACTTCGGCGACACCGCCGTTATGGTTCATCCCGACGATGAAAGG
>JALSPH010000064.1 GCA_026986055.1 Campylobacterales bacterium | reverse complement strand
CTGTAGCTGAGGTTGGAGGAGTCTATGAAATATTTTATATCGTGGCTTTTGAGATATTCGAGCAGCTTCGATTTTGGTGTAAAAAGAAGAGGCCTCACCAGCGTGTATTCATCTTTCTCCTCGTGGAGTTGCATACCTACAAACTCTACCGTTCCGCACCCTTTGCAGAGCTGCATAAGTCCCCACTCGAGCATATCGTCAAGCTGATGGGCGGTGATGAGGTTTTTGTAGCCATGTTTTCGTATGAGATTTTCGAAAAAGATGTAGCGCTCTTTTCGAGCTTTGTGTTCGAAATCTTCCATAGGAAGTTTGCACCTATGCACGAAACATCTTTTTTTGTCTCTTGCAGCCAGACTCTTGGCGTAACCCTCCTCCTCGTCGCTCTCTCTTCTTGTTTGGTAGTTGACGATGGCTATATCGAACTCTACCCCTTTATCTTTTAAAATATGATATAGCGCACTGGAGTCTACACCGCCTGAGAATGCAAGTAGATTTTTACCACTCTTTAGCCGTTTTAGAAGAGTCTCATCTACCATCGACCACTTTTCCGATAAGCTGCGTTCCGGCAAGTTCGGTAATCTCAACAGTGTAACATTTGGAAAACTCAAGACCCTCTACTTCGCTCTCGTTTATCAACACTTCGCCGTCTATTTCGGGAGCCCAGGCAAGAGGTCTGGCAGAAAGCAGATACTCATGCTCCTCGCTAGGCCCTTCAACAACCGCCTCTACCCTCTTTCCAACCATCTTCTTCAACGACGCTTCACTGCTTTTTTCTACGATTTCGCCGAGCTTTTCGGCTCTCTCTCTTATGGTTTCGGGGTCGATTTTCGGTTTCAGCTCATATGCGTCCGTCCCCTCTTCGTCGGAGTATTCAAATATATTTACTCTGTCGAACCCGAAGCTCTCTACATAGTCGCATACCCTTTGAAACTCCTCTTCGCTCTCACCCGGAAAGCCTACTATGACGCTCGTTCTTACAAAGCTGTTTTCCACCCTCTTCATAGCATCCAAAAGCTCTTTTATCTTCTCGCTTCCCACCCCTCTTTTCATCCTTTTCAAAACATCCGGGTCGATATGCTGAATAGGCATATCGAAGTAGTTTTGAAAGATTTTCGATGAGGCGATCTTCTCTATCAAAGCCATGGATGTCGTGCTCGGGTAGAGATAGAGTATGCGGGCACTCTTTACCCCCTCTATCTTTTCTATCTCATCTATCAGTTCGACAAGGCCGTCGTTTATGCCAAGGTCGCGGAGGTAGCTGCTGGAGTCCTGGGAGATGAAACTGAAGTCGTAAAACCCCTGTGAAACGAGCCTCTTTACCTCTTTTACGACACTGCTTAGCGTTCTTGAGTGGAGCTTGCCTTTGAAGCCCGGGATGGCGCAGAAGCTGCAGGTCTGGTTGCACCCTTCGGCAAGTTTTATATATGCGTGGGATACGGAGCCGGTTATGATGCGCTCCTGGTTGTCGCTCAAAAAAACGTGCGGCGTGAAGCGACTCTGTTTGGAGTTTATGAGCTCATCAATCTTGTCGTAGTCTCCTACGCCGGTAAATATGTCCACTTCCGGCAGCTCCTTTTGAAGCTCCTCTTTGTAGCGTTCGCTCAGACACCCCGCCATGACAAGGAGCGAATCCTCTTTTCTGGCTTCATGCAGCCCCAAAACCGTCTGTAGGCTCTCCTCCTTCGCCGCGTCTATAAAACCGCATGTATTTACTATGATAACGTCGGCATCTTCGGCCATATCCGTCATCTCATACTCTTTAAGGCGGCCGAGCATGACCTCCGTATCGACAAGATTTTTGGTGCAGCCGAGTGAGACTATGTGTAGTTTTCTCTTCAAACTATATCCTAATTTTTTTATGAATTTTACCATATATCGGTTTTTTCGGAATCGATACGGTATTGTAAACGAAATTCAACCGCAAAAGCTGCTTCACAATAGATTCACACAAAATAGGGTAAAATGCGCCTGCAAATTGGAAAAAGAAGGAGAAGAATCGTGAAAAAGATCGTTGCAATAGGAATGGTGGGGTGTGCGCTATGGGCGGCCGACCCTGTCGGAACTCTCAAACAGAGTGTAGAGCTCGGATATATAGGCTCTACGGGAAACTCAAGGAGCCAGTCTCTCAATGCCGCATATAAAAACGACTATCAGTACGACTCTCAGACGGATATGCATCTTAAAGCCGATATACTTTACGGCGAAAAGAGCGGTGTCAAGTCGGACGAGCGTTACAGACTTTTATACAACGTAAACAGATATGTAAGTCAAGATCTCTTCCTGTACGGTGAAGCTTCGGCTATAAGAAACACTTTCGAAGGGTACAACCAGCAGTACAATCTCGGTGCAGGTCTTGGGTACAACATTTTCAAAGAGGCGAAGCAGTCGCTCAAAGGTAGAGGCGGTATTCAGTACAGAAGAAGCAACTACACTTCAGAACCTCATGACAACTTCTACTACGCAAAAGGTGGCTTGGACTACATCTACAACTTCAGCAAAACCAACCAGTTCACGGCGAAGTGGGATATTTTGGAGAATCTTGAGCAGTCTAAAGATTATGAAACGGTCGTAGATCTTGGGTTGAAGATGCTCATCGTGGACCAGCTCTCTTTTAGACTCGGCTTCCAGCTCAAGTACGACAACCTACCGGCTGCCGGAAAGAAGAAGACGGATACGACCACTACCGCCGGTGTAGTCTATAACTTTTAAAAGGCAAAATTATGAACTTCGATTTTATGAAGGATATCGATATAAATCAATTTGTCGATATGGGCATTACTTACGGTCTGAAGATCGTCGGCGCTATAGCGATATTCGTTATCGGAAAGTGGATAGCCAAAGCGATTACAAAAGCGCTTAAAAAGGTTATGGAGAAAGGAAAGGTAGAGGCTACTCTCATCTCATTTGTAGGTAATCTCATCTATGTGCTTTTAATGATCGTCGTCATACTGGCGGCAATCGGCAACCTCGGCGTCAATACCACATCGTTTGTAGCGATCTTAGGTGCGGCCGGTCTTGCCGTAGGTCTTGCCCTTCAAGGAACGCTCTCGAATGTCGGTGCGGCCGTTTTGCTCATTCTGTTTCGTCCTTTCAAAGTTGGAGATTTCGTCGAGGCGGGCGGTGTAGCCGGAGTGGTAGAGGAGATAAATATGTTCTCCACCATATTCAAAACAGGTGACAACAAGGTTGTTATAGTTCCAAACGGCGCTATCATAGGCGGCACCATTACCAACTACTCTGCGAAAGAGACAAGAAGGGTCGACTGGACTTTCGGGATAGGGTATGAAGATGACCTGAAGCTTGCAAAAAATACTCTTGAAGAGATTTTGAATGAGGATGAGAGGGTCTTGAAAGAGCCCGCTCCCTTCGTGGCAGTAAGCGAACTTGCCGATAGCAGCGTCAACTTCGTTTGTAGAGCCTGGGTAAAGAGCGGAGATTACTGGGGTCTCTATTTCGACACTATCGAAAAGGTCAAGTTGGTATTTGACGAGAAGGGGATATCGATACCTTATCCGCAGATGGATGTACATATAGACAAGCCCCAGGAGGGGTAGTCGGCGTCTCCCCCGCTTGGGGGATGAGTGTGGATGATGAATGTTGAATGTTGAATGTTGAATGATGGATGATGGATGTTGAATTGAGAAATGTCAATACTTCCTGTGCTATATAAAGTTAGCTTCTTCGTTATAATCTCTTCATGAAAATAAAAAGCAGTATCTGGTTCGAAAATGAGGGAAAAGCCTTTTTCGGCAAAGGTCGCATAGAGCTTTTGGAACAGATCGAAAAAACCGGCTCCATCTCGAAAGCGGCCAAAGCTATGAAGATGAGCTACAAAGCGGCATGGGATGCAGTAAACGAGATGAACTCTCTTAGCAGCGAGCCTATAGTGGAGAGGGAGACCGGCGGCAAGGGGGGCGGCGGTACGAGGCTGACAGAAAAGGGCAAAGAGTATATCAGAATTTTCAAAGAGATAGATTCATTGCAGCAGAAGGTTTTGGGGCTTCTTGGCGAAAAGGCTAAGGGCTACGAAACTCTTTG
>JALSPH010000063.1 GCA_026986055.1 Campylobacterales bacterium | reverse complement strand
GTCGTTGTTTTTCAGCTCCGGAGGGCCGAATTCGTAGTTGAAGTGGTATTTTGCATCCATAGCATCACATATCCCTTTTATCGTCGCCTCCATCATTTTTGGAATCTTGCTTCTGACAGATTCGTTTACCGTTCTTACCGTTCCTGCGACCGTGACGAAGTCGCATATGACGTTTGGCGCCTTGCCTCCCTCTATCTTGCCCATCGATATGACGGCTGGGTGGATAGGGTCGATTCGCCGGCTTACGATATGGTTGAGAGAGTTGATGGCCATCGCGGTCACTAGCACCGCGTCAATCCCCTCGTGAGGCCTGGCTCCATGGGCGGTTTTACCGTATATATCGAAGCTGAAAGTATCAGCCGAAGCCATCATGACCCCATATTTGTATCCGATCTGTCCCGTTTTCAGATATGGATAGACATGAAGGCCGAATATCGCCGAGACACCTTCTAATGCGCCATCTTCTATCATCTGGCTGCTTCCGCCCTCCAAAACCTCTTCCGAAGGTTGAAAGATGATGCGTACGTTGCCTAGAAGTTGCTCTTTTGCGCTATTGAGTGCCAGTGCACACCCGAGCGCTATTGCCGTATGGGCATCGTGGCCGCATGCGTGCATGATGCCCTCTTTTTGGGAAGCGTAGGGTTTTGGACTGTTTTCGGGCATTGGAAGGGCGTCCATATCTCCCCTTATAGCTACGGTCGGCAAGTTTGGATCTTTTACGATATCGGCTACAATGCCGTAGTGGTTTTTAAATGTTTTAAAGGGTATCCCTTCAGCTTCGAGAATAGACTTCAGGAGCAACCTTGTCTCCTCCTCTTGACCGGAGAGCTCCGGATTTTGGTGGATGTCGTGGCGAATCTGCACGATCCTTTCGAAAATGGAGTCGATCTCTTTTTCTACTATCTTTTCCACCCTTCTCATCCGCAACTCCTTTCTTATATTATCGTTCCCTAACTACCCTCTAAAAGTGTATAAGTCTTTAACACCTCTATTTTAATCATAGTACCCGCTATCTTAATGTATAATTATCCGATATAGCGATACTACCATTTGTCGTTAGCGGCAGTAGAATATTCAATGAAAAGAGAGGCTTTTATCATGATGAAAAAGATACAAACCGACAATGCCCCCCAAGCTATAGGCCCATATTCTCAGGCTATGAAAGTGGGGGATTTTATATTCACTTCCGGCCAGATAGCTCTGACGCCAAACGGTGTTATGGTCCAGGATGACGTCAGGCTTCAAACTGCGCAGGTTATGAGAAACTTGAAAGCTGTTTTGGAAGCTGCAGGCAGCTCGTTGCAAAATGTCGTCAAAACCACTATATTTCTTGCAGATATGGATGATTTTACCGATGTGAACGAGATTTACGAGGAGTGGTTCGGCGACCACAAACCGGCAAGAAGCACCGTAGCCGTAAAAACCCTGCCTAAAAACGCTCTCGTGGAGATAGAGTGTATAGCTTTGGTAGAAGCTCCCATCCCCGATTAAGTATAAGGGTTTTGGTACCTAACCAAATGCTGCTTCTATAGAGAGTGGCAGCAGACAGAGAGTCAAACTTGCAATTTGAGACGAAAAAATCTCGGCCAAAAACCGCGCTTGCCCGTCAGGGTAGCGAAGCTGTTAGCGGTTTTTAGAGATTTTGCAGGCGTCCGTAGGCAAATCGCACTCGTTTGGCGATCTCTCTGCTGCCGCTTTCAAAAAGGCAATTCGTCTTTTAGTAAGTGTTGGCGCGTGCATTAAACTATTCTTAAATATACAGTGGGTATAATTCGCCACTAAAATCGTTTCACGAATTCAAAAGGACACGGCATGACAGCAATAATCAAGCATGGCGGCAAGCAGTACAAGGTCAACGAAGGGGATATTCTATGCCTCGACCATATGGGCCTTGAACCGAAAGCCAAAGTGGAGATAAAAGAGGTACTGGCTGTCGAGAACGACGGAGACCTGAAAGTCGGTACACCGTTCGTCGACGGCGCTGTTGTCGAAGCGGAAGTGATAAACGAAGGTCGTGAGAAGAAGATCGTGATCTTTAAAAAACGACGTCGTAAAGATAGCAAGCTAAAGCGCGGCTTCCGCAGAGATTTCACTCGCGTGCGAATCACCAAAATCGCATAATATTTAAGGAGAAGTTATGGCTCATAAGAAAGGTCAGGGATCTACCCAGAACAACCGCGATTCAGCGGGTAGAAGACTGGGCGTCAAAAAGATAGGCGGAGAGGCGGTTGTAGCCGGAAACATCATATATCGCCAACGCGGTACAAAAATACACCCGGGCAACAATGTAGGAATGGGCAAAGATCATACCCTCTACGCGCTCATCGACGGAGTCGTCAAATATGAGCGAAAAGATAAGAATAGAAAGAAAGTTTCAGTCTATCCTGCATAACATCCGCAGTGCGGCATAAAAGTGCCGCACCTCTTCTACACCAATCTTTTTTGACAAATTCCATATATTCTGATATTTTAAAAACAAAAACCAAAAACAGAGGCGATAACATATGTTTGTAGATAGCGTCGAGCTGAAGCTCAGCTCCGGAAAAGGGGGGCAGGGTTGCTCATCTTTCAGACGGGAGAAGTTCGTACCCAAAGGTGGACCCGACGGCGGCGACGGAGGGCGTGGAGGTGATGTCTGGTTCGTCGTGGACAAAAATACCGATACCCTCTCACACTTCAAAGGTAAAACCCACCTGAAAGCTCAAAACGGCAGGCCCGGTCAACCAAGGAAGTGTGCCGGCAAAACGGGAGAGTCCCTTTACGTGAAGGTTCCGCCCGGAACTCAGGTGGTCGACAAAGAGACGGGCGAAGTGCTTCTTGACCTTACCGAAGATGGTATGAAAGTGAAGTTCCTAGAAGGCGGCAAAGGTGGCCTCGGCAACGTGCACTTCCGCTCTTCCACCAACCAGCGACCAACATACGCACAGCCGGGTAAGCCCGGAGTCGAAAAAGATGTCAGGCTGGAGCTGAAGCTTATAGCGGATGTCGGACTTGTGGGCTTTCCGAATGTAGGAAAGTCTACTCTCATATCGACCGTTTCAAACGCCCACCCCGAGGTGGCCAACTACGAGTTCACCACCATAACGCCAAAGCTTGGCGTCGTGGCTATAGATGAGTATAGGTCTTTCGTGATGGCCGATATTCCCGGAATCATAGAGGGGGCCAGCGACGGCAGGGGACTTGGAATAGAGTTTTTGAAACATATCGAAAGGACCAAAACTCTTCTTTTGATGGTCGATGCGGCCAACTACCGTGATGTGACTCACCAGTACGATGCACTCAAAAAGGAGTTGGAGCGCTATAGCGAAGAGCTCGCATCAAGACCTTTCGCGATAGCATTGACAAGGGTCGATGCCATAACTAAAGATGAAGCGAACCAAAAGATGCAGCAGATTCTTGATATGGTCGGAGTAGCTGCAAACAGAGGGCTTGAAGAGTTTGGGGCCGATATGGAGTATATCGGCTATCTTGGCAAAAGAGGCGAAGGCGGGCCTCTCTTTGCAATGTCGATCTCATCCGTTGCCAAAGTAAATATAAAGCCCTTGGTGTTTGTACTGGGCGCTATGATGGAGAAGAGGTGAAGAGAGTAGTTATAAAAGTAGGCAGTGCCGTTTTAACGGAACAAAATCGTGTCGCAAAAGAGAGAATGGCCGCTCTTGTAGAGCTTATCGCAAAGGTGAGGGAAAAGGGTACGGAAGTTATACTTGTCAGCTCCGGTGCCGTTGCCGCAGGCTACACCCTTTGCAGACTCGATAAAAAGATGATCGCAAATAGGCAGGCGCTCGCTTCCATCGGTCAGCCAAAGCTGATCGCGATGTATCAGAAAAAGTTTGAAAAACACGATACGATCGTCGCTCAAATACTTCTGACTGCCGACGATTTTGACTCCAGGAAACGCACATACCATGCAAAGTGTGCAGTAGAGACCCTTCTGGCTCAAGGAGTCGTTCCTATAATAAACGAAAACGATGTCACGGCGACTGAAGAGCTGGTATTTGGGGACAACGACCAGCTTTCAGCTCATGTGGCTTACTACTTCGATGCCGAACT
>JALSPH010000062.1 GCA_026986055.1 Campylobacterales bacterium | reverse complement strand
AAGGGGGAGCCTTTTTGAAAAGTCTGAATGGAAAGTTTTTTAAAACGCTTCTGATTTCAACTATACTTTTAGCCGCAGGTTCATATGCAGATGACAAAAGAATCGAGGAGCAGCTTAGCTCATCACCTCCAAAGATACCTCTTCAGGAGGCTTTGGGCGAGTTTGAGTACAAAAAAGCTATGCGTTCCGGGAAATATCATTATGTGGGGAATACCAAATGCAGGTTGTGCCACAGAAAATTTTTCATAGGCAGAAAGAAAGATCCACACGATCATGCGATGGATGATTTGAAAAAACTCGGTTACGAAGATAACCCCAAATGCCTTCCGTGCCACTCTACCGGTTATGGCGTGCCTACGGGATTCAAAAGTCTCAAAGAGACTCCAAGGCTTGCAAACGTACAGTGCGAAGGGTGTCACGGCCCCGGAAACAGGCATATAAAAATAGCTAGAAAGACCAGAAAAGGAGGAGGCTTCCTTGCCGGACCAGACAATCCGAAAATACTTGAAAAAATGTGCAAAAGCTGCCATACTGAAAGGTGGAACAGATCTTACAAAGATTTCCATGCAGCTTACGCCAAGTATAAAAATGCAGATCCAAACAAAAGATATAAAAGATAAATGAAACAATGAAAAATGTAAAAGCTTTTGGAAAGAACAGTGTCATTTGGTGGCTTGTGGCGCTGGTGGTCACACTTTCTGCAATCTCTTTTTATAATTACGATGTTCAAAAAAAGCTTTTGCTAAAACAGATGCAGAGCGATTCCAAAGATATCGTAAGCTCCATAACTGCCGCAATAAAACGGTTTCAGGATATAAAGTCCACTATGAATCTCCAAAAGCTTGTAAACGACATGTCGCTCGATCTTGATATATTCGAGTTCAGGTATCTCGAACCTGACGGAGTCATAAGCAACTCCATGTTCCAGGATGAAATAGGTAAGGTCCATATGGGAAAGAGCTTTAAAAAGACAATGCAAGGAGATCTCCCTTTCGGAGAGTTCTTCTTCGAAGTTCGCGACTACGTTCCCGTTATGGCTATATACTACCCTATTCGCAATAAAAATGAGATTGTCGGCATAGTGGACCTTGCCGTGGAAGTTCCTGAAGAGGTACTTGAAAACAAAGGTACAGAGAGTGAAGTCATCTCTCACAGAAAGGTCGATATAACCAATCTTTTGAAAGCTATAGAGGGTTCGATAAAGAACAGTATATCCATCTTCAGAAATACGAATATCGAAGATTTTTTGAACAAGTATGTAAGTTCTGCCGAAAATATTCTGCAAATAACCGTAATAGATAAGAGTGGTGAAGTCGTTGTAAGCAGTAACAAAGAGATTATCGGAAAACATTTCGATATAAAAAAGCTGCAAAAAAAGCAGATCGTCGAACTTGAGGGAAGGCCTGTATATAGAATGCTTACAGACGGCAGCGTCTTCGGGGGAGACAAGAGTAAACAGCTTATCCTGCTGATAGATGCCGCTCCCTACAAGAAGAATGAGCATAGACTACTTCAGACGGCACTTGTTACGAGTATCATAGCTCTTTTGATCGCCCTCTTCATAGCAAGAGCGATATACCGCTCTGCCATCAGGCAATCGAAAGAGGAGAAAGAGAGACTTGAAAGACTCGTCAAAGAGAGAACGCACGAGATAGAGCTTTTGAGCAAAACGGACGGTTTGACGGGTCTTTGGAACAGAAGATATCTCGAAGAGATGCTCGATATCGAGTTCAAGCGGGCCAAGCGGTACAACCATAATGTCTCGATTGCGGTAGTGGATCTTGACCATTTCAAGCATATCAACGACAACTACGGCCACATGGCAGGAGATGAAGTTCTTCGCCAGGTAAGCAACCATATAAGGTCTTGCATAAGAGAGACCGATTTCGTTGGACGATACGGTGGAGAAGAGATTGTCGTAATACTCCCTGAAACAGATATAAAAACGGCACATCTGATTGCTGAGAAGATAAGAGAGACGATAGAAGCGCATCCAGTCTATTTCAATGGTGATACCATAAAGGTAACATCGAGCATCGGAATAAGCAACCTAAGGCCTGAGCATAAAGATTATCATGAAGTTTTCGCCGAAGCTGACGAAGCTCTTTACAGAGCGAAAGAGAGTGGTAGAAACAGAGTCGTCGTTTTCAAAAAGGAAGAGAAGGAGGAAGAGTCCGGCCCGTTTGATGATTGATCCGCTATAATTTCAAAAGATCGATCGAAAAGGGAGTTTATATGCTCTACGACTACTCAACGACAAAACCCTCCGACAACTACAAGCTTATGAGCCAGAGTATCGTTCCACGTCCTATAGCCTGGATAGTAACCGAAGATAGCGGTGTGGTAAACGTGGCGCCTTTCAGCTACTTTACCGCCCTCTCCTCTTCACCTCCTACCGTAATAGTCTCCATAGGACACAAAAGAGACGGAACCGAAAAGGATACTCTCTCAAATATTCGTAAAACCGGCAAATGCACTATCTGCATGGTTGAGCCAAAAAGTTTGGAGCAGATGCATTTAAGCTCCACCGAGTTGGCAAAAGAGGAGAGTGAAGCGCAAAAGTTCGATATTCCGTTAAAAGAGATGGTGGAAGGTTTTCCTCCTATGGTTGCGGATGCCCCATCGGCCCTCTTCTGCAGACTCTATAAAGAGGTAGAGCTTCCCGGCAGTAACACTATTCCTTTGATATTGCAGATCGTCAAACATTTCGTTGATGATAGGTATATCACGGATGCAGACGGGATGAAGTTCTCTTTCGATACCGTAGGACGCGAAGGTAGGTCATATCGCCTTCCAGGCAACATAGTAAATCCTCCTAAGACATGTAAATAATAAAATGGCCAATATAGAACCGTTCGAAAGTTTTAAAGAGAGTTACGATAACTGGTTTGATGAGCACTATCTGCTTTATAAAGAGGAACTGGAAGCTTTAAAAAAGCTCATGCCCACTTTTGAAAAGGGTGTCGAAATAGGTGTCGGTACAGGAAGGTTCGCAGCACCACTAGGTATAAAAACCGGTGTCGAGCCATCTTCCAAAATGGGTCAGATAGCTAAAAAACGCGGAGTTAACGTTGTAAAAGGAACCGCAGAGTCTATCCCTTTTGATAAGGAGAGTTTCGACTTGGTGCTTATTGTGACTACTATCTGCTTTGTCGATGACGCCCCAAAAGCGCTGAAAGAGATTTACCGTATTTTAAAGCCAGGGGGTTATGTATTGGTAGGCTTCGTTGACAAAGAGGCCCCTCTTGGTCGCCGATATCTTGAAAAGAAAGATGAGAGCAAATTTTACAAAACGGCTACATTTTTCTCTGCAAAAGATGTTTTGGAACTGCTTGAAAAGAGCGGTTTTTCTGAGTGCAAGGCTGTTCAGACTCTTTATGGAGAAGATTTGGATAGTATGAAAACAGGTTTGAAATATGGTTACGGAGAGGGGGCTTTTGTAGCTATAAGATGCAAAAAACCCAAATTATGAGATCCCCTTGAAATATTTCGTTGCATAGATGAGCTATAATGTTGCATACCATAGAGATAGGAGAGTCCAATGATAGCAAAACGAATAGTGGTATTGTCGATGGTTTCTGCTTTGACGCTGTTCGCTTCATCTCACGAGATGAAAGCTCAAAAGAAAAAAGATGATAACGGTAACAAAAGTGAGATTGCAGCGGTTGTAAAAAAGGGGAAAGAGGCTACAAAGCTGCTGCTAAAAACTCTTGGCGGCAATATGAAAAAGCATATGAAATCAGGCGGTCCTCTCGAGGCATTTTCCTTTTGTGCCACAAACGCTGCCTCGTTGACCGCTCAAGTCGACGAAAAGCTGGGCAGCGGTATCAGCGTGAAGCGGATAACGCTAAAGCCCAGAAACCCTGCAAATATAGCAGAGGGTGACGAGAAAGCTGTATTGGAGGCATTAAAGAGTCTAAAAGAGAGCGGTGTAAAACTTCCAAAATACCTTGTTCAGGAGAAAAATAGCGAATACAGGTTCTATAAACCGCTTCTTATAAACAAAAAGGTGTGCCTGAAATGTCACGGGACTAATCTCTCTCCAAAATTGAGTGCGGAGAT
>JALSPH010000061.1 GCA_026986055.1 Campylobacterales bacterium | reverse complement strand
AACCGAGCCAAAGAGTACCTAAAAAACTGGGTACCGTATCGCTACAAGCGGTACTGGCTATTTGGGATAGTTACGGTAGTGGCGTTGGTGCTGCCGTTTATAAAGATAAACGGTAACCACTTCTTTTTGCTTAACTTCGACCATAAACAGCTGCACTTTCTGTTCGTGCGGTTCGATATGCAGGAGCTCTACCTGATGCCCTTTTTGCTGATGCTTCTTTTCCTGGGGATCTTCTTCATGACGACCCTGGGAGGAAGAGTCTGGTGCGGCTGGGCATGCCCGCAGACGATATTCAGAGTCATATATAGAGATCTTTTCGAAACAAAACTGTTGGGCCTAAGAAAGAGAATAACGAATAAACAGCAAGAGCCCGACTGGAGTAAACCGGAGAATAAAGCTAAAGAGGGAGTGGCGATACTGCTCTGGTCGATACTGGCCCTTATAGCGGCCGCCGACTTCACATGGTACTTCGTTCCGCCGGAGGATTTCTTCCAATATATCCAGCATCCGGCAGAACACCCGGTACTTGTAGGCTTCTGGCTTGGAATAACCCTCTTTCTGATTATAGACGTGGTTTGGCTCAAAGAGAATTTCTGTATATACATCTGCCCATACAGCAGAGTACAGTCGGTTATGTACGACGACGATACGATAATGGCGATATACGACGTGCATAGAGGCGGCCATATATACGACCATGAGGGACAAGATAGCAAAAAACTGGTACATAACGTAAAAGAGCTCCACGAAAGAGAGCCCGAAGCGGAGTGTACCGCATGCGAAAGCTGCGTAAAGGTGTGCCCGACCCATATAGATATACGCCAGGGGATGCAGCTTGAGTGTATAAACTGTCTTGAGTGCGTAGATGCCTGTACTAAAGTTATGGGAGCACTCGGTAAACCTAGCCTGGTTCAGTGGAGCTCCCCAAGAGAGATAGAGAAGCGTGAAGGTAAGACAAAATATATAAGACCGAGAACCGTAGCATACGCAGTGGCACTGACACTGGTTCTCGTGGCACTCTTTGTTATGGGTACCAAAAAAGAGCATATGCTTCTTAACATAAACAAGACGGCACAGCTCTACAGATTCACCCACGACGGCAGAGTGGTCAACGACTACACCTTCTTGTTTCAAAACACGGATACGAAAGATCATAGTTACTACTTCGAGATTGTAGACAATCCGAAGATAAAGATAGTCAAACCGAGTAAGCCCTTTAAACTGGCTGCCCGTAAAAAGGCTAAAAAGATAGTACAGCTTGAGGCGGTAGAACCGCTGGCGAAAGATAGCAGAAAAGATACGCCGATACCGGTGACGATAAAGGCCTTCGCCGTAGACAACCCGGAAAAGATCTCGGTGACAAGACGTACGGTCTTTGTCTATCCCAGGTGGGATCTGGTGCAGAAGCGTGTGGAAAATTTAGATAAATAGATGGTAAAATACATCAAAAGGAGGATAGTATGATACAGATAATGGATAAAGTGCTTGGTTTGGGAATGGTAGTTATGGCGGCTTACACACTATGGGCAGTGGTTACGGCCAATCACGCTTTCGTTGGTTGATCGTTGAGAGAATTTGAATATCTAAAGAGGGGAGCGAAACTCTCCTCTTTGTTTCTACTTTTTCTGTTCCCCTCCCTTCTGTTCGCAAAGCTTCAACTCGTTCTTGTCAATGATGGAGTAATGCCTCCCAAAGAGGTAGAGAAGATTAATCAGATGGGAAACGAGCTTTATGAAAAAACAAATATCCCTGTCTTTGTCGCTGCGGTTGCAGAACTAAACGCTACCAAGCCTGTAGACCTTCTTGAGCCAATAAAAAGTAGATATAGCGATTATGCACTTCTATATTTTTCCAAAACTCCGACTGCAGTAAACATTTTCGCATCAGACAGTGTCAAAAAACTTATGGACATAGAGCAGATATTGAGTCCATTGCCTTGGCGAGGGACTATAAAGCCCGTAATGAGCCCTGCCTTCAGTAAAGACGAGAGTGTCAAAATTTCCGTTGCCATACTAAACGGTTATGCCGATATGGTTGATCAGATTGCCGAAAGTAAAGGGGTGAAACTTTCTTCAAGTATAGGAAGCGGAAGTAAAGATAGTTTTAAATTGATACGCTGGATATTTTACGGAATACTTCTCTTCTTTTTAGTGCAGTATATATATACGAAAATCAGGAGGAAAAGTGGAGAAGAGTGAGAAAAAAGATATAAATTTTTGGCCTTATGCTATAGTAGGGATGATTCTTACGGTGGTAATGCTTTCAGTCTGGACGATAAAAGTTGCATTGAAAAACCCCGTCCAACTTGAAAACAGTTATATGATGAAGTATCAGGATGTTGATGAAAATATCAACGAGATTTTGCAAAAGCAGAGAGCCTTCGATGCTAAATACAGACTCGTGATAGATCAACCCGGTTTGAAACTCGGTAAAAACAGAGCTCAGATTGCTGTTTTGGATAGAGAGGGAAATTACGTGAAAAACGCCAAAGTCACGGCTCTTGTAACCAGGCCCGATACAGCTATGCACGATATAGAGCTTAAAAACTTCTCTTTGGCCAATGGAGTCTACGTTAGCGAAGATTTCGATATCGACAAAAAAGGGAGATGGAACATTCTATTTAAGATAGCCGTCGGAGATGATGTCAAGTATGTAACTTACAAGAGTTTCGTAAAATAGCATAACGTTTCAGAGATTAAAACTTATAAAACACTGAAATTAAGCGTAGATTAATCATTAATACCCTACAATCGCTTCGTTCAAATCTTTTTAAAGGTCAAACTACCATGAAAATGACAAAGATGGTAAACAGCGCTCAGGTAGAGCGCGACTGGATCGTACTCGATGCAGAAGGAAAAACATTCGGTCGACTTATAACCGAGATAGCGACCTATCTTCGCGGAAAACATAAACCATATTTTACTCCACATGTAGATTGCGGTGATCATGTGATCGTCATAAACGCTTCGAAAGTCAAATTTACCGGAGCCAACAAGCTCGACGACAAGCAGTATCATAGGCACAGCGGATATTTTGGAAGCGTAAAGAGTGAAAAGCTTGGTGAACTTGTAGAGAAGAACCCGGAAAAACTATTCAAGCTTGCTACAAGGGGCATGCTCCCTAAAACTAAATTGGGACGAGCAATGCTTAAGAAACTGCGTGTATACGCCGGTAGCGAGCATCCGCATACAGCACAAGTGAAAGCAAAGGATAACTAAGATGGCAAAAGTTTATGCAACCGGAAAACGCAAAAGCGCAGTTGCCAAAGTCTGGCTGAAGCCGGGCAGCGGAAAGATGACTATAAACGGAATGAGCCTCGATGAGTGGCTCGGCGGTCATGAAGCGATAAAGAGAAAAGTTATGCAGCCACTGCTTATAACCAAGCAGGAGGCGAGTGTAGATATCGTCGCCCAAACACTGGGAGGCGGATATTCGGCTCAAGCCGATGCTCTCAAGCACGGCATATCCAAAGCTCTGGTAGCTTTCGACGAAGAGTTCAGAAAAGCACTCAAACCAAACGGTCTTCTTACTCGAGACTCACGTGTCGTTGAACGTAAGAAGTATGGTAAGCATAAAGCGAGACGAAGTCCTCAGTTCTCCAAACGTTAACCAATTCCACTCCCGGGTCTCCCGGGGAGGAGTCATCAAATGAAAAAATCTCTCATTTTTTTAACCTTTCTTTCCATATCTCTTTTAGCAGGTGTAAAAGATCTCGATATCGAGGGTTTCGAAAAGGCAAAAGCCGAAGGCATTCCGGTTATCGATATAAGAACACCGGGTGAGTGGCGCCAAACCGGTATCATCGATGGAAGCCATACGATCATGTTTTTCGATAGTTCCGGACGTTACGACCTGAACTCCTTCCTCTCCAAACTCTCCAAGCTTGGTATAAATAAAGAGACCCCTTTCGTACTTGTCTGCAGGTCTGCAAGCAGAACCAAAATGGTCGGTGATTTTCTGTCTGACAAACTCGGCTACAAAAAGGTGTACGAGCTGAAAGGCGGCATCTTGAACTGGAAAAGGCATAACAAACCCCTTAAGCCTCTGCAGGCAAAATGAGGGTAGTTCTTCTTTTTCTGCTACCCCTTTTTCTATACTCATCCACTCTGCATCTGTCGCTTGGGGCAAATCCGAGCCGAATTAACCCTCTTCTTGCTACAGATAGTGCAAGCGGCGAAATAAGCGGCTGGATCTTCAACGGCCTGGTCAAGTTCGACAAAGATGCGAATATCGTCGGCGACCTTGCAGAGTCGTGGAGCTTCAAGTCGCCTAAAAGATTGATTTTCTATCTTAAAAAAGGTGTGAAATGGCACGATGGAGAGCCATTCAGTGCCGAAGATGTAGTTTTTACTTTCAAACTTCTAAAATCGAAAAAGATATTTACCCCTTACGCAAGTGATTTCAGGTATGTAAAATCTCTCAAAATGGTTGATAGATACAGTGTGGAAGTGGAGTATAAAGAGCCATACTTCAAAGCACTATCCATATGGATGATGGGGATTTTGCCTGCTCATATATGGAGAGATGTGAATGACCCCATGACTTCAAAGTTCAACAGAGAGCCGGTAGGAACGGGCCCATACAAGCTTAAAAAGCTAGAAACATCGGGTGATGTTATTCTTGAGGCAAACGATGACTACTTCGAGCATAGGCCAAATATCGATACCATTCACTACCATTTCATGCCCGACCCGACGACCCAGTTTCTTATGCTGAAGGCAAAAAAGCTAGATCTCGGCTCTTTGACCCCTCTGCAAAGAGAGAAGCAGATAGACCGATCGTTTGAAGAGTTTTACAAAATTGTACAGATGCCCGGTCGCGGCTACACATACTTGGGTTTCAATATGAAGCTTGAAAAGTTCAAGGATATTCGTGTCCGCAAAGCTATAGATCTGGCTATCGACAAAGATGAGCTGATAAGAATCCTCTTCTTCTCCCACGGGAAAGTGTGCCACGGGCCGTTTATGCCCGGCACTTTCGCATACCCCGCAAATCCGCCGAAGAGTCTCTATGACCCCGGCCTGGCGCGCAAGCTGCTGAAGCAGGCGGGCTATAGCGAGGAAAATCCTCTTGAGTTTACCATATCCACAAATGCCAACAATACGACAAGGCTATACGCTGCGCAGATCATTCAGCATCAGCTCGGCCGCATAGGTGTCAAAGTAAAAATTCGTGCGATGGAGTGGCAAGCCTTTTTGAATACGGTAGTGACTCCGAGGAGATTCGAGACGATTCTTTTGGGATGGAGTCTTGGGCTTATCCCAGACGCTTACGCTCTGTGGCACTCCGATTCGGATAAGCTTGGAGGCTTCAATCTCGTTGGCTACCGTAACGATAAAGTGGACAGGATGATAGAGAGTGCCGAAAAAGAGAGCGATTTGAAAAAAGTTGGAGAGATTTACAGAGAAATGTTCAATATCATCGCAGAAGATAGGCCTTATGTCTTTTTGTATATACCGGACTCGATCACCGCTGTCAACAGAAAAATAACTCCCGTGATTCCATCTATAGTAGGAATCATGCACAATCAGATAGATTGGATCAAACCGTAGATGGGAACTTTTGATAGCAGCGAAAAGAGAGTGACGATACTTTTCGATCTCGACGGTACTCTAATAGATTCGACGGAAGCGATTTTGGAGAGCTTCGGTGTGGCTTTTGAAAAGTTTGGCTCCTCGCATCCCGGCAAAGAGGCGATAAAAGCTCTCGTAGGCCACCCGCTTGATGTTATGTTCTTCAGGCTTGGTGTACCCAAAAGCATGGTTTCCCGACATGTCGATGCGTACAAAGAGCATTATAGAGTGATAAGCTGCCGAAAAACGGTGCTGCTTCCGGAAGCGAGAGAGGCGGTAGCAGAGGCTGCAGAGTTCGCGCGCCTTGGCGTGGTGACTACAAAAACGGGACGCTACTCAAAAGAGCTTTTAGAGCATATGGGGTTGATGGAGCACTTTGAAGTGCTCATAGGAAGAGAAGATGTCAAAAGACCGAAGCCTCATCCGGAGCCGGTGCTGAAAGCTCTGGCAGCCATGGGTTGTGCGAAAGAGAGATGCTGGATGGTAGGAGATACCGTTATGGATATAGAGGCGGCAAAATCTGCGGGAGTCGAACCTTTCGCTCTCACTTGCGGATACGGCAAAGTAAGCGAGATGTCGTCGGCTTGTGATAATATTGCACGTAATGCGGCAGAAGCCGTCAGATCCATACGCACTACTTTAGGCTCTTGAAGCTGTAGTTCTCCCTCTTTTAAACTATTTGATTTTTCAAAAAGCTTGCTTTAAGAGCGGCTTGATTACAATTAGCTTACCTTAGTATACAAATAAAAAGCGCTGAGAGAATCCATAAGAGAAAAGAGGGTTTTTTTGGCATTTTGAAGGGAGAGTAGATGTTGGAAATTCGCTGGCACTCACGTGCAGGACAGGGTGCGGTAACGGGTGCGAAAGGATTGGCGGACGTCGTTTCCAAAACGGGAAAGTTTGTCCAGGCTTTCGCCTTTTACGGATCGGCAAAACGCGGTGCGGCAATGACTGCTTATAACCGCGTTGACGATGAAGAGATTCTAAATCATGAGAAGTTCATGCATCCGGATTATGTTCTCGTTATAGACCCCGGTCTTACATATACTGCCGACATCACGGCTCATGAAAAGGATACGACAAAATATATCATTACGACTCACCTTACCAAAGAGGAGTTGATAGAGGCTCAGCCTAAGCTGAAGGGTAAAGATGTGCATGTCGTAGATTGTATGCAGATTTCACTCGATACTATCGGGCGCGCTATTCCGAATACCCCGATGCTCGGTGCTCTTATGAAAGTTTCTGGAATGTTCGAACTCGACTATTTCCAGAACGCGATGAAGAGCGTACTTGCCAAGTTTCCGCAAAAAGTTATCGATGCCAACATGGCTGCGATAGAGCGTGCATACAATTCAGTGAAGTAAAGGAAGATAAGATGAAATATCTTGGATGGGATGAACTGCTCCCGGGAGCTATTCTCTTTTCGTTTGATGAAGAGATGGAGAAGGATGCGGCTGAAGTTTTGCCTGAGAACCGGCCATATGCAGAGACGAACTCCTATACGGCTTACGTTGGCGACTGGCGGGTTCTGAAACCTGTCTACAACAGAGATCTATGTATAGATTGTCAATTCTGCTGGATCTACTGCCCCGATGTCTCTATAATTTCAAGAGATAAAAAGATGATAGGAGTAGATTACGACCACTGCAAAGGGTGCGGTATATGTGTCGAAGTCTGCCCCACCAACCCGAAATCGCTTCTTATGTTCGAGGAGCAAGTTGAAAACGAGAAAGCTCTGGCTCAGTGGCCGGAGAAAGAGTAACAGGAGTGTTAGATGGCTGAAAAAATGGAATTGAATGAAATGGAGGTCTGGGACGGCAATATGGCTGCAAGCCAGGCTCTTAGACAGGCTCAGGTCGATGTTGTGGCCGCTTACCCGATTACCCCTTCTACGCCGATAGTGCAAAATTATGGCTCTTTTCTGGCAAACGGCTATATAGACGGTGAGTTCGTCATGGTCGAATCCGAACATGCGGCTATGAGTGGATGTGTGGGTGCTGCAGCTGCCGGAGGGCGCGTCGCGACCGCAACAAGCTCTCAGGGGTTTGCGCTGATGGCAGAAGTGCTTTACCAGGCAAGCGGTATGCGCCTTCCTATAGTTTTGACCGTTGTAAACCGTGCACTTGCCGCACCTTTGAATGTCAACGGAGACCACTCCGATATGTATCTTGGACGAGACAGCGGATGGATACAGCTTGACGCCTTCAACTCTCAGCAGGCGTACGATCTGACTCTAATGGCATTCAGAATTGGCGAAGACCATAATGTTCGCCTTCCCGTAATGGTACATCAGGATGGTTTCATCACATCCCACACGGCAGAAAATGTAAGACCGCTAAGCGATGATGAAGCGTATGAGTTTGTGGGTGACTACAAGCCTATGAATGCGATGCTCGATCTTGCAAAACCTGTTACTTACGGGGTTCAGACCGAAGAGGATTGGCACTTCGAGCATAAAGCTAGACAACATGCAGACCTTATGACCAAAGTATTCGGAAAAGTGGAAGAGGTTTTCGACGCTTTCGCAGAAAAGACCGGAAGAAAATACAATATTGTCGAAGAGTATCTTATGGATGATGCCGAAGTTGCCATCGTCGCTCTCGGTACTACGGTAGAGACCGCGGAAATGGTCGCTAAAATGATGCGCGAAGAGGGCATCAAAGCGGGGGTCGTCGCTCCGAGACTTTTCAGGCCATGGCCTTACGAGCAGATAAAAAAAGCCCTTTCGAAAGTAAAAGCGGTCGCATGTCTTGACAGAAGCAGCCCCAACGGTGCACTTGGAGCCCTCTATAACGAAGTTACGGCATCGTTGTACCAAAGTGACAACCATCCGGTAATCACAAACTACATTTACGGACTCGGCGGACGTGACTTTACCATCGATCATGCAAAAGAGATATTCAAAGAGTTGGATGCCAACGCGAAAGAGGGCAGACCGACAACACCACTTCAGCAGTTTGTTGGACTTCGCGGTCCCAAGCTGTCCTTTTATTGATAGGAGCGCACGATGAGTGAAATGAAAAAGATAAAAAACCTGAAAGAGTTTTCTACATCTGCGGATAGATTCGAGGGTGCGAACCTTCTGTGTCCCGGGTGTGCACACTCTATTATTGTTCGTGAAATACTAAATGCCACCAACGATCCGCTAATCCTTTCGGCATCTACCGGATGCCTTGAGGTTTGTACGGCGGTCTATCCCTACACTTCGTGGGACGCTTCTTGGATTCATATAGGTTTCGAAAACAGCTCTACGGCAATTGCTGGAGCTGAGGCTATGTACAAAACTCTCAAAAGAAAAGATAGGCTTCCCGAATCTTGCAAAGGTAAATCTCCAAAATTCGTAGCTTTCGGCGGAGACGGTGCGACGTACGACATCGGTTTCCAGTGGATATCGGGATGTTTCGAGCGCGGCCACGATATGATGTATGTATGTCTTGACAACGAGGTCTACGCAAACACGGGCGGCCAGAGAAGTTCGGCCACTCCGATAGGCGCGAGCACCACTACATCACCTGCGGGGCGTGTAAGCTACGGTGAGAAGATGAACAAAAAAGATATGGTTCAGATCATGGCCGCACACGGCTCTCCATATGTCGCGCAGGTTGCGCCAAACAAATGGAAAGATATGATAAAGAAGATCCAAAAAGGTTTCGCTACCGAAGGCCCCGTCTATATCAACGCTATGAGTGCCTGTACTACGGAGTGGAAGTTCGCACCTGACGATACGATAGCCGTTTCGGACCTTGCCGTAGACTCTCTTGTTTTCCCGCTTTACGAGATAGAGAACGGTACTAAGCTGACCATCACTTACAGACCTAAAAACAAGATACCTGTACGTGACTATCTCGGTGCACAGGGGCGTTTCAAACACCTCTTCAAACCTGAGTACGAATATCTGATCGACGAGTGGCAAAAACGAGTTGATGACTACTGGGAGTATCTCCAGCGACGGGAAGAGGCCGGCGTATAAAACCATTTCCGAACCCTTTTGGGTTTCGGAAATCTACACTTTTATTTTCTCCTTCAATCTTTTTGTAATTTCACTTACTGTATATTGTTACCAAAAAAAGGTTACTTATGCCACTGTTAGAGAGTTTTACCGTAGACCATACCGTTATGCCCGCTCCTGCGGTAAGAAAAGCGAAAAGTATGAAGACCCCTTGCGGCGATACCATTACCGTTTTCGACCTCCGTTTCTGCAGACCAAACAAAGAGATGATGAGTGAAAGAGGCATCCATACTTTAGAGCACCTCTTCGCAGGCTTCATGAGAGAGCATCTGAACGGAGAGGATGTTGAGATCATAGATATTTCGCCGATGGGGTGCAGGACCGGCTTTTATATGAGTGTCATAGGCGAGCCCTCTGAGAATAGGGTAGCCGAGGCTTGGAGCAGCTCTATGGAGGATGTCATGAACGTTAAAAGCATGGCCGATATTCCGGAACTGAACATATACCAGTGCGGCAGCTGCAAGATGCACTCTTTGGACGAGGCGAAAGCGATAGCCAAAGGGGTTCTCGATAGAGGAGTCGGAGTAATGCATAACGAGGATCTGAAACTCGATCCAAGCAAGTTGGAGGGATCAACATGCTGATAGAGATACCGTTCGATAGCAAAGATGCCAAAAACGGCAAGGTCGCTACTATGGAAGATGCAAAAGCGTGGGCTCTTGTCACTTTCGAAGATGGCGAGGTGAAGAGTGTTGAGTTCTACGACAACAGAGAGGATATAAACGACTTTGTCGATTATGCCATCGTCGCAAGGCAAGGAGAGCCTATATGGCCTTTGATGGAGGAGAATATCTTCGTTCTGGTGGCTCACGAGGGGGCGACTCTCGATGAGATGATGGAGGGGTTCAAGTTTAAAGAGCTACATGAAGCGAGCTACTGATATAGCTATGGGTCGGAGTGAGGATTTCTCGATAGATCTGGTCAAAACCGAAGATGGTACTTTTACGGCCAGATCTTCGAGCTTCGACGAGTGCTACCACTCCACCAAAGATGGAGCTTTGAACGAGTCTTTGAAAAAGCATGTAGAGCCCGCCTTCGCTCTACTGCCAAAAGATAAAGAGTCCGTAACGATACTCGATATCTGCTTTGGACTCGGCTACAACACGCTTGCGACACTCTTCTATTTGAAACGCGAAAAGATCTTTAAAAGTGTTAAAATAGTCTCTCCAGAATTTGACGAAGAGCTTGTAAAATCTTTGCCAAACTTTCCTTACCCTGATGAGCTTCACGATTTTAAAGAGGTTATAGAGGCAGTAAGCCTTTATGGAAGATATGAGAGTGAGCTTATAGAGGTAGAGGTGGTTTTCGGTGACGCAAGAGAGTTTTTAAGTAGGTGTGAGCTTACCTTCGATATAGTCTATCAAGATGCCTTCAGCCCAAAAAAGAATCCTCTTTTATGGACCAAAGAGTATTTTGAGAGCCTAAAGAAGCATCTTTCAAAGGATGCCATAGTTACGACATACTCGAGTGCGACTCCGGTGCGGATGGGGATGTATGAGTGTGGGCTCTTTCTCTACAACCCTCCTTCTAAAGGCGTAAGAAGCGGTACTATAGCCTCTCCTTCGCCATTTTTGCCTCTTGAAAAGATAGATATGGAGCTAAAAAAGCTCAGAAACCCCGCTGCTGCTCCTCTTTTGGACAAAGATCACCAAAACCGTTAAATCTTTATGTTATAATACTAAATAAAGTTTATACAAGGAGGCTCATATGGGTGAGCTTTTACTAAAAATTGCGAGAGAGGCGATAGCTTCACGCTTCGGTTTGGCTCCTGAGGTAGATATAGAGGAGCTAAAAAAAGAATACCCTGAGCTGGCGAAGAAGCAGGCCACTTTCGTAACGCTGACGATAGACGGCAGGCTAAGAGGATGCATCGGCTCCATAATACCCCACAGGCCGCTTGTGGAGGATCTTGCGGCGAACGCTATCGCGGCGGCATTCGATGACCCCAGGTTTCCGCCGCTCAGTGAAGAGGAGTTTGAAAAGGTAGATATAGAGGTTTCTCTTCTAACCGTTCCCCAGCTGCTCGAGTATAGCGACATAGAGGATCTCAAACGAAAGATCGAGCCGGGTAAAGATGGCGTTATTTTGCAGCTTGACGGCAGACAGGCTACCTTTTTGCCCCAGGTTTGGGAGGATTTGAGTGATTTTGACCTCTTTTTCGCGCATCTTTGCGTAAAGGCCGGGCTACCTCAAAACTGCCTTGAATACCACCCGACCATCTATACATACAGGGTCGAAAAGTTCAGAGAGTGCGACCAGGCCGGCTGTAGAGCAAAGTAGCAAGTTGCTATCTCTTGGAGAGTTCAGCCGACTCCTCCGAGCGCATTAGCCAGACGAAGACTTCGGCAACCGCTTTAAAAAGGGCGGGGTCTATCTCGCTTCCGCTCTCTTGCCTCACAAGAAGCTCAGCCAGCTCCTCGTTTTGAAAGAGGGGAATGTCGAACTCTTTTGCCTTTTCTACTATTTTTTTGGCTATCTCGCCTCTTCCGGTAGCTAAAACTTTAGGAGCGTTGTCTTTTTCGGAGTCGTACTTCAAGGCTGCCGCTTTGGGTGTCAACACAGAGGCTCCCTGGAGTGGATTGCCAGCCATCTGGTGCCTGTTTCGCACTTTAAGAGTTTATGGCGCTTTTTAGCTTTTATGCAAAGATAGTCCCCCTCCTTCAGCTCCACTATCTCATCCTCTATCCAAAGGGTAGCGCCTCCTTGAAGCAGAAATACCACTTCGTCGTTTGGCTGGTCGTATAGTATATCCTCCGGAGTATCGCTGCTTACTATCTCCTCTATAGTAATGTTTGCGTTTTTGAAGAGAGTCTTGAATGTTTCACCACTTTTTGGGGAAGCTGTTTCGTAGATGTTTCGTGCCACTCTAAAACTCCTCTATCGGTATGTATATGGGGCCGTTTTGCGTAAGCCTGCTCTCTATCAAATATATCGAAGGCTCGACGGTTCCAAGGGGCTCGCTCATCCACGGTTTTCCTATATGCTTGAATCCGTCTGAGTGAAGCTTCTTTATGCGTGCCATCGTTATATGGGGCTTGAACTCATAATCTGGCTCCATTCCCAGCAGATCGACTATTTTTCTATGGAATATGGAGCTTATTACGGTGGAGGTTTTAAGAAAGAAGACTTTCGGTTCAGGCTCTCCGAAAGTTCCGAACCCCTGAATGGAGAGTGGGTTTTTGGGTATCATCTTAAGAGGTTGAAGTCTGCTTGAAATCTCTTCATGCGATGGGTGCTCCCCGAGAAAGAACCATGTCAGATGGAGGTTTCTTGGCTCAACCCATTTCGCTTCAAAATATGGCGAGAGGTCTCTTTTTATCTCGTCGTAGTAGTCTACATTTGCGTAACTTGCAAGGAAAAGTCGCATACTCTACCTTTCAAAATAGTGCGTGGAAGTGCTCGACTCTCTCCCACTCGCTCTTTTTGCTCTCCTCTCTTTTTTGAAGAATGTTGGCGACATAGCGCGCAAAGAGATCGGTCTCTACGTTAACTCTTCTGCCGACTTCATATTCTCCAAAAAGAGTCTCTTTGAGAGTATGAGGAATGATCGTGAGCCTGAATCCATCGTCGGCCACTTCGTTTACCGTCAAGCTTACGCCGTCGATAGTTACCGAACCTTTGGGGATGATATATTGAAGATACTCTCTTGGGATCGAGATGAAAAAGTCGACACCGTTTGTTCGCTTTACGATCCGTTTGACGATGCCTACGGAGTCGATATGCCCTTGCACTATATGCCCTTCGAAACGGTCTCCCATTCTCATAGCCGGCTCTATATGGACTCTGCCTCTGAGATTTTCCGTTGCGATAACCTCTCTTGTCTCATCGGCCAGCTCCAAAGAGAACCCGCTCTTTGAAACATCCACTACGGTAAGACAAGCTCCATTTACCGCTATAGAGTCGCCGACACCGGGCTTATATGAGGCTTTGAGCGTTAAAATGTTGTTTTTGTAAGAGACGACTTGGGCCATTTCGCGAATAAGTCCCGTAAACATGGCTCTCCTTTACTCCATATACTGCTTGAGCTGAACTATCAGCTCATCTTTGTTCAAAGTTTTCGGGATGATGGCTGCTGCGTTGAACTCTTTGGCTTTCAAGAGGAGATTTCTGCTTATCCTTTTCGCAAAAAAAGCGACTTCGATATCTGGAACGATCTTTTTTGCGTATCCTACGACCGATTCCGTATCCATTCCGCGAAGAGAGGGGTTTAGTATGAGTATATGAGGTTGTATGTTTTTAAGATCCGGCATAATATTTTCCGGCCTTGTCGATACGACCGCTTTTATATCTCTGTCTATTTCGCCCAGAGCGCTCTTTACGGCTGTAAGAAACTCGGTATCGTCGTCTATGCAGACGACTCTCTTTTTTGTTTGTGACTCTAAGTAACTCATAAGCTCCATGAGCTCCTGGTTTTGTCGGTTCAGTTTGGAGCTGTCGAGGGTTTTTAGGTAGTACTTCATATATGTGACGGCGCTGAACTCCTCATGAATGCCCGCTTTCGTGAAAAATGTCTGTATAGGTTTCGAGCGGTTTGCTTTCTTCCACATCAAAGAGTCGAATTTGTAAGCCAGAACATCCTGGATCTTTCTCATCATCGAGTCGTAGCTCTGCACGAACTCTCCAAAGCTCTTTTTGAAACGGTCGTAGTGCATCTTGTAGAAGTTGTCGAGCAGCTCTATGTAGAGCCTGTTCTCTTCAGTAAGCTTGGCTATATCGTGAATAGCATCGACCATAGAGCGCTTTAGAACCTTTATCTCGTTAAAAAGATATATATACTCTTCGCTGCTTTTTTGAAGCGTCTGAAGCTTTTTGCTCTTCTCTTTGATTTCGGCTTCGAGGTTCGCTGCGCTCTCCGTAAGCTTCGCTATCTGGCTCTTGTTGAGTTCCAGTTTCGCCCTAAGCTCCTTGTAGCGGCTCTGTTTATTCAAGAAGACTTGCTCGTAGGCGTTTTGGACATAGTCGGTTTTGGTTTTGAACTCCCTGTAGGCGTCGTGAGCGTCGAGCAGCTCCTGTCTCGTTTCGGAAAGCTCGTAGTTTTCGAAGCTGTGGTCGATCTCTATAAGGTTGTTGTAGGCAGTGTTCAAAAAGCGTTTCATCCTTGCATAGTCGAGCCTTCTATTCTCTTCGAGCAGTTTTTCACTCTCTCTTATCCGTTTTCGTATATCGGAAAAGTGCATCTCTATGCAGGCTTCCACATCGAGGTCGTACTCGATAAGCCATGCCGGCCCATCATTTTTAGCCTCTTCGCTCTTTTTCTCCAAGAGCTCCTCTTTACCATTTTGAGCGCTATCTTCCATAGTAGGCTCTGCTTCAACCTTTTTGCCTGCTATCTCTATACCATCTGCACTCTCGATCGCCATGGCGTTTATGCCTTTCGGCTCGAAGTTCACTATGAGCCCCACTTTTGGAGTGGTTTCGTAGTCGTTCCACTCGTCGATGTTGAAGTTGTACTTCTTGCGCTCGGGAGTGATTATCTTGCCGATGCCGGTCTGGTCGGAATAGACGATTATTTTACCTTGCAAACAGAAGACCTCATTATCGTTGAATTGTTATTATTACCGCACCGACTAATATACTTTATATTTGAGAGAACGAGAAGAGGTGAGATGTGAGTAGAGAAATCTGAAGGACTCCCCGTAGGGAATTCAAAGATTTATCTGCTCGCAGGTCGCCTCTTATCGTTCTCCCCGAAGGGTGCAGTGCTTTCGCTCATATGACTGCGTTGGATTTTCTTGAATTAGC
>JALSPH010000060.1 GCA_026986055.1 Campylobacterales bacterium | reverse complement strand
GTAGCGTAAGTTTAACCATTATTGGGGCTGCTCTCTCCGCTGACGCCATATAGGCGGTTTTAGAGAGTATCACAAACTTATGGCTATATCTGCGGGGTGCCTCGCCCGCAGAAGAACTTTTGAGGCTCGCACGGCGCAGCTTTGGACATTGCGCGAAGCCGTGTTAAATATAGCAATGTCGTCTAAGCATGTAGAGGCTGAAGGTTGCTTGTTTCTGGACAGGGGTTCGATTCCCCTCAACTCCACCAAAATTAACTTACTCCCATCTCCAGTAAAGTGACATTTTGTCGACTTCGATGTCGCTGCGTCTTGGTTTTATGAAAAACTTCTCGACCGGGTAGTTTTCGGGAGAGAACTTTTCATCCAATCTATCCAGCTTATCTTCAAGTTCATATTTTAGAGTCTCTATGCTCTCCTCGATATGTTGAAGCTGCTCTTCGGCTCTTTTTACGTCGGCTCTCTCTTTAAGGAGTCTGCTTCCCCCTTTTATGGCTCGCCCCACCTTCGTAGCCGCCGTACGCTTACCTCCGAATATCGCACCGAATATCGCAAGGCCTGCATCTATTGCGGATCCGGTAGCAGAGGCGCTGACATCCTCTTGCTCTTTCTGTAGTTTCTGCAGAGCTCTTAAACGCCTTTTTTCAAGAGTTTGAAACTTTTTTTCATATCGCTCCTGAAGGGTATCGGCCTCCCGGCTCTTCAACTCTTCCAAAATATCGCTCATTCGGCTTTTGAAGCTTTCTTCGCTCTCGTTCGGAGTCGACTCCATCTTCAGAGGTCTGCACCTGTAAAGCTCCAGCCTCATTTGAGTGTAGAGACGGTTCTTTAACTCTTTCTCGAAGCTTTTTAGATTTTTTGCACTGCTTATCGAGGGCGGCAGGGGGTTAAATCTTCCATTGCTTGGTCTATTTTTGGGAGCATTGGCAAAATCCTCTTCGCATGGTTCGGCCTTTTGCCACTCTATATCCGTCTCATCTTCATAGAGCGGCAGAAGAAGGCACAAATCTTTTACCATATCTATGCCGCGAGTAGCATTGAAAAATCGTACTTTTGCTTTAGCCGCCAAAGAAGGGGAGTAGCTGCCTTGCGTGCTTAAAGGAGGTTCGAAACGCTGCTCGATTTGAGAAGAGAGTATCGGTGCCCCTTCATGGCTGGAGAGACTTTTTTCCGCACTTTTTTCGGCTCTTTTAGGCCGCTCTTCCTTCGAGGCTCTCTTTTTATCGGCCATCAGACTCGATATTTCACCCTTTTTCAGAGGGCCTTTCAGGTAGCTTAGTACCCACCTCGTACCGAAAATCTTTACATTTTCCATATAGGTGCTTTTTAAAAAGAAGGTCCGTTTGGGAAGGGTCGATATGATCTTCTCTATACTCTTTTTACTCAAAGAGCTTCCGATTTTGCCGCTTAACCCCTCTATCACCTTTGCAATGTCTTGCTTTGTCTGAAGCCTGCCTATGAACCATGTCCCTATGTTGGACAACCCTTTGTAGTCCAGATCGACCGGGTTTTGGGTGCTGAGTACCATACCGACCCCAAAGGCTCTGGCTTGTTTGAGCAGAAGCATCATAGGCTCTTTGGATGGAGGGTTTTTCGAAGGCGGGAAGTAGCCGTAGATCTCGTCCATGTAGAGAAGGGCTCTCAGCCTTCCGGTACCGCTTTGGTTTCTCATCCAACCGACTACTCTGTTTAGAAGAAGCGTTACGAAAAACATCCTCTCTTCATCGCTAAGGTGGGATATGGAGAAAATGGAGATTTTAGATCTTCTCTCTTCGTCGTAAAGAACTCTCTCTATTTCAAGAGGGTCACCTTTGAGCCAGTTTTCGAATGTGGGGCTTGCTAAGATATTGTTGAACTTTGATGCGAGTTTGAAGCGCTCTGCAGGAGTGTAGAAGCTATCCAACGGCAGTACCCCGATCTTCGAAAATGGGGGCGTTATGATCTGCGATATAAGCGTGCCGATGTCAAGATCTACTCCTTCCATCCAGGCTCTTTTTACTATCTGAGCTATCAATATGAACTCCCGGCTGTTGACCGGGTCGGCCTCTACGCCTATTAGAGCGAGCAAAGATGCAACCGTGGAGTTTATGGTGGAAGATAGTGTATCGGGATCTTCGAGCATCGAGCTGTCGGGAATGTTCAAGTCGGCAAGGATATTTACGGGGACTCCCGCACCGCTTCCCGGCGTATATATAGTGACGTCGTGCTCTTTTAGACGCTTGACTCTGCTTAAATCTTGCCCGAAGCTCTCTATCCCCTCTCTCCACATTTGTGCAACGCTTTTTGCAAGCTCGTCGACCTCTACCCCTTTCTCTGCAGCCTCCTCTTTCAGCCAAGGTTTGAAATCTTCGGCTTTCATACTCTCAAAAGTAAGAGCCAAGTTTGATATGTCCCCTTTTGGGTCTATCGCTATTATGGGTATGTTGTCTATCGCCGCCTCTTCGAGCAGACCGATTCCTAGTCCCGTTTTGCCGCTTCCGGTCATACCTATAATGGCGGCATGGGTCGTGAACGCTTTCGATTTTATGAGAGTTGGGTTTTTGGTCGGCTCAAGGCTCTCTTCTTCAAGATCTTTTCCAAGATAGAAGATTCCAAGTTTTTCGAAGATTTTTTCCAAATTGAACCTTTCGAGCTATATGTTTTATATTCTGAATAATCGATTTTAACATATACAGTTTTAAAAACTAGGTGCGTAA
This sequence comes from Campylobacterales bacterium, assembly GCA_026986055.1. Lineage (GTDB taxonomy): Bacteria > Campylobacterota > Campylobacteria > Campylobacterales > Hydrogenimonadaceae > Hydrogenimonas. The sequence goes on along the minus strand of JALSPH010000060.1, from coordinate 1,386 downwards.
TTTGTATGGTAATAATGAGTGTGGATATGTTACAATCGTTAACAATTTGTTAACATATTTTTCGAATTTTCCGATTTTATACAAAACTCTTGACAAAACAGAGCAAAGGTAAGATAATACTTTTTATTAAAAAAAGTGTTGAAAATATTACAAAAGGGGTTTAGATGCGAAAATATATCGCTTTGGCTGTAGTTCTTTTTTCCGTTCTCTTCACGGGGTGTGCCGAAAGGTACAACGTTCAGGCTCCGCTTTCCAACGTAAAAGGCTCTTACACGGTAGTACCTTTTGCAAACTACACTCAGACACCGTTGGCCGGATATAGAGTGGCGTCCATAGCGGAGGGTGTTTTGCGTTCGAAAGGTTTGGCTGTAGATGGGACTCTCTGGAATTATGAAGAGCACGACTACAGCAGCAAAGAGATAAAAGAGATTTTATCTAAAGCGTCAGGAAGCGATTTCGTGGTAAGCGGATACGTAAATGAGTACAGGTACAAAACGGGGATCGACGGAGAACCGGCCGTAAGTGTAACCGTAAAGATTTACGACGTTAAAAGGAAAAAATTCATATGGCGAGGAGTCGCTTCCAAGACCGGATGGAGTTACGAGTCTTTGGGGACCGTTACGCAAAAGGCTATAGATGAGCTTTTGAACGGTATCTTTAAAAGTTAGAAAAGATGGCTCTGTTTGAAAGATTTTTCCCGCAAGGGTACAAAGAGTCCGTTGTGGGATATTTGGAGGTATTGGCCGTAACCGTTTTATCGGTTGTGGCCGCATACTTCATAGATCCGCACGATCCACTCTTTCTAAATACCCACTTTTCCTACTATATCATAGTGATTGCCATAGTGACTCTTTTTTACGGTTTTGGTGCGGCAGTTCTTTCCGTATTGGTGTTTGCCGTCGCTATGAAGATTTTCTATACATCTTTTTCATACCAGATACTCTCGGTATATATTCTCTATGCATTCGTTTTGGGAGAGTTCTCTTTCTATTGGAAGAGAAAGATAAAGCAGATAGAGCAGACAAAAGAGTTTTTGAACGAAAAACTGGAAGAGAGTGCCGTAAACCTTTTCGTTATCAAAACATCTCACGATCAGTTGGAGAAGAGTTACGTAATGAAGCCTATGAGTATCAGAGAGATACTCCTTAGAATAAAGAGAATAGTGGCTAAAGAGCCTGAAAACGCCTCCGAAGAGTTCGTGAGGCTTCTCTCGAGAGAGTGCTTTGTAGATAGCGGAGCGCTGTATCTGCTGGAAGATGGAGGCTATAAAAAATGTGCCGAAGTGATCGGCAGCAGAGTCGATCTTAACCTTGACGATCCACTGGTAGAAAAGGCTCTGGAGACCAAAGAGGCGGTTTTTCTGCCCTCTGCCAAAAATGAAACCCT
>JALSPH010000059.1 GCA_026986055.1 Campylobacterales bacterium | reverse complement strand
CGCACTCGTTTGGCGATCTATCTGCTGCCGCTCATAAAAAGTGTAATTAATCTTTTAGTCGGTGACATTAACCGTCGTTAATTTTAATTCAAGTAGAATACGTGAATCAAAACATAAAAGGAAAGAGATGAAAAAGTTTATTTTGGCGACACTCGGTGCGGCTACGCTGGCGCTTTCGCTTCCCGCGGCGGAAGTTCTAGCGACCGTCAACGGAAAGCAGATAACGAAAGAGACGGTCCAAAGAGTTCTAAACTCCATGGGTGCCCAAACCACATACGACGCCCTTCCCGAAGAGGTGAAGAAGAAGGTGCTCAACCAGGTCATAGAGCAGCAGCTCCTTGAAGATAAAGCTATAAAAAGCGGCATCATGAAAGATCCCGAGTATCTCGACGCACTCGAGAAACTGAAAAGAAAGCTGGCGTTGGATGTCTGGATGAAGAAGCAGCTCGACTCCATCAAAGTAAGCGACGCCGAAGCCAAAAAGGCGTACGAAGAGCACAAGAACGCCTTCAAGCGCCCTGAAACTGTGCATGCCCGACATATACTCCTGGAGACGGAAGCTGATGCCAAAAAGGTTATAGAGGTGTTGAACAAAACCCCGAAAGAGAAATTGGAAGCGAAGTTCAAAGAGCTTGCAAAAACCAAGTCGACCGGCCCGAGCGCTTCAAGAGAGGGTGATCTTGGAACATTTACGAGAGAGCAGATGGTCAAAGAGTTCAGCGACGCTGCATTCGCCCTCAAACCCGGCCAGTACACAAAAACACCGGTCAAAACCAGATTTGGCTACCATGTCATATATGTAGAGGAGAAAAACCCTCCACAAACGGTACCTTTCGAAGAGGTCAAAGATAGGATAAAAGATAACCTCAAGATGGAGAAGTTCAAAGAGAAGGTTCAAGCCATCGCCAAAGAGCTACGATCAAAAGCTAAAATCAAGTTCAACTAAGGATTCGAGGATGAGAGGCAAAAAAGTTTTGGATATGGTGAGCCCGGGTGTAGTAACCGGCGAGGATGTGCAGAAGATTTTCGAAGTGGCGAAAGCGAACGAGTTCGCACTGCCTGCAGTGAACGTCGTGGGAAGCAACTCCATGAATGCCGCTATGGAGGCTGCCGCAAAAGCCAATTCGCCTATTATCATACAGTTCAGCCACGGAGGAGCCTCTTTCAACGCAGGCAAGGGGTTGGACGCCGACAAAGGCGCGGTTCTGGGAGCCATAAGCGGTGCGAAGCATGTCCATACGCTTGCGGAAGCCTACGGGGTGCCCGTAATGCTTCATACCGACCATGCCGCCAGGAAACTTTTGCCGTGGATCGACGCTCTTTTGGAAGCGAGCGAACACCATTTTCACAAATATGGAAAGCCTCTTTTCAGTTCCCACATGATCGACCTTAGCGAAGAGCCTCTGGAAGAAAATATTGCCACCTGCAAAGCCTATCTTGAGAGGATGAGCAAGATAGGGATGACTCTTGAGATCGAGCTTGGCATCACCGGAGGTGAAGAGGATGGCGTCGACAATACCGATGTCGACAACAAACTCCTCTACACGCAGCCCGAAGAGGTAGCCTACGCCTATGAAGAGCTCAAAAGCGTGAGCGACAACTTCACTATAGCGGCTTCGTTCGGTAACGTACACGGTGTCTACAAGCCCGGAAACGTCGTTTTGCGCCCCGAAATTCTCGACAACTCCCAAAAGTATATAGAAGAGAAGTACAAAACCGGACCAAAACCAGTCAACTTCGTCTTCCATGGAGGCAGCGGGTCGGAACTTAAAGATATACGCGATGCCATAAGCTACGGTGTCGTGAAGATGAATATCGATACAGATACCCAGTGGGCATTCTGGGCCGGCGTCAAAGGGTATGTCGAGAAGTACCGCGACTACCTCCAGGGGCAGATAGGCAACCCCGAGGGGGAAGATAAACCGAACAAGAAGTACTACGACCCCAGAAAGTGGCTCAGAGAGGGAGAGAAGTCTATGGCAGAGCGCCTGGTTCACGCTTTTGAGGACCTGAACTGCCTTGATAGAAACTGACCTCACTTTCAAAAAGTCGGAAGTCGAGCCCTTTCGCTGGAGAGGGCGAGACTTTTTCGTAAAACGTGACGACCTCATAGACCCAAGATTCTCCGGAAACAAACTCAGAAAACTCTACTCTCTCTTCAAACTAAAAAACGACGATTTTTGCAGAGTCGTAAGCTACGGCGGAGCGCAGTCAAACGCCATGCTCTCCATCGCCTATCTGGCAGCTATGAAGGGGTGGGAATTTGTCTACTACGTCAAAAAGATGCCGAAGTGGCTCGAAAACTCTCCTACCGGAAACCTGAAGCGCGCACTTGAGTTGAAAATGGAGCTTAGGCAGTTGCCCCATGAAAGCTTTTACGAAAATATCGAGAGTATCAAAGAGAGTATTTCGAATGATGAGATATTCGTACCTCAAGGCGGCGCGGCTTCCATAGCGTCGGAAGGGGTGAAGGTGTTGGCGGAAGAGATATTGGAGTGGAAAGAGAGCAGAGGAGTAGACTCTTTCACCGTTGCGACGCCGAGCGGTACCGGTACCACTGCACTCTATCTTGCCAAGTACCTTCCAAAGAGTGTAGATGTCGTAACTACCCCTGTCGTTGGAGATGCTCAGATTCTACATGCACAGTGGGCAAAGCTTCATAAAGAGGGCGATCCTTTGCCAAAAATCTTGGATGGCTTCGGTAAACACCCTTTCGCGAAGCCGCATCCGGCATTTCTCGAGACATGGATAAGTCTAAAAAATAGCGGCATAGAGTTCGATCTCATATACGCTCCCAGGATGTGGATAGAGCTCGAATTGGCCTACGAGTCGTTTCGCAAACCTCTTCTATATATCCACAGCGGAGGCGTAAGTGGTAATGAATCGCAGCTTGATCACTATATTTTCAAGGGGCTTTTGAAAACATAGGTTACACAGCAACAAAACCTACCCGCTTTTTTCCGATATTCAATCTTTTAAAAGTTAAACTGTTTTAAAATTAGTCCATACTGCAACAAGGTGGATACAATGGAAAACATGGTAGCCGAAAGCTTCAAATATATGATTCTCGGAATGGGAATCGTATTTGTCTTTCTTTACATTATGGTTCTGGTTTTGCAACTTCAAGCCAGACTCATAGCGAAATATTTTCCCGAAAAACCTACTCAAACCGGCGGCGGAGCGACAGGTGTGGACAAGAAGAAAGTGGCAGCTGCCATAGCCGCCATTCAACATCTAAAAAACAGCCGCAAATAACGGTCTAAAAAGGAATCAAATGGCAAAAAAGAAGAAGTATATCGATGTAATGGATACCACCTTCAGGGACGGTTTCCAGTCGGTCTTCGGAGGTCGCGTGCTTATGGAAGATTTCCTTCCTGCGGTGGAAGCGGCCAAAGATGCGGGGATTACCCACTTCGAGTTCGGCGGCGGCGCACGCTTTCAGAGCCTCTTCTTCTATCTGCAGGAGAACGCTTTCGAGATGATGGACAAGTTCCGTGAAACGGTAGGTCCTGAAGCCAACCTTCAAACTCTTGCGCGCGGGATCAATACGGTTATGCTAGATACCGGCAGCCGTGAAATGATCGACCTCCACGCAAAACTCTTCAAAAAGCATGGAACTACGACGATACGAAACTTCGACGCTCTGAACGATGTGGACAACCTCGCCTACAGCGCCGAGTGTATAAAAAAGCATGGCCTCAAGCATGAAGTGGTCGTAACTATTATGGATCTTCCTCCAGGGTGTCACGGCGCTCACGACGCGCCCTTCTACGAAAAGGTTCTTAGACGAATTCTCGACTCCGGTCTGGAGTTCGACAGTGTCTGTTTCAAAGACGCGAGCGGTACTTCCAACCCGAACAAAGTGTACGAAACTATAAAGATGGCAAGAAAGTTGCTTCCCGAAGGAACGCACCTGCGTCTGCATACCCATGAGACGGCAGGTGTCAGTGTCGCTTGCTACCTGGCGGCACTCGAAGCCGGGGTCGACGGCATAGATATGGCGGCCCATCCGGTTAGCGGAGGAACGAGCCAGCCAGATATTTTGACTATGCTCCATGCGACCAAAAACGGCGACTACGACCTTGGCGGTCTCGAGCTCGAAAAGATTCTAGCATATGAAGAGGTTCTG
>JALSPH010000058.1 GCA_026986055.1 Campylobacterales bacterium | reverse complement strand
TTGACATCCTTCGACGGCTTTTTCAAAAAAGGGACAGGCACGATCGACAAGCTCGAAGATTATCTCGACTCGGTTACCCAAAGCAGGCTGAATCTGGGGCTAAACAGCTTCTATATGGCAAACGACGGCGATGTAAAGGGCGGAATGCATATAGATTATATGCCTACATATACACGCCACTATATGCTCGATATAATCTCAGCTCCCGACTACACCAGAAAAGTCGATGGAGTTTATGCCGCAGAACTCGACCACAGCAAGGGAAAGTTTTTCGTTTCGGCCCAGATTGGGAAGCGGTATGAAGATGTGATGTTCAGAGGAGGGCTCATAGAGAGCACGGCTGGATTCGGTTTAGACTATTTCGCCTATTACGACAGGCTCAAGCTCTCATTCGACGCCTTCGACTTCAGCGCCGTGAACGATTTGAGAGGGTCCAACCCAAGGCTGCGCGCCACAGCCAGGTACAGGTTTTTCAAACATATAGATACCTATGTTGGAGCCGACAACATACTAAATTCGGAGGCTTTCAACATCTTTTTCGGTATGGGAGTCCATTTCGAGGATGACCGCATAAAATATCTCCTTGGAAGCGGTGCAAGTGCGGGAGCCTCTGCAGGTAAATGAGCGAAGCGTACGAAAAGATACACGAGGCTCTGGAGACTCTCGGGCTTCCAACTCATGTCAGCATGAGGGATATTACGCAAAGGTACCGCTACCTTGCATCCAAAAAGCATCCGGATGCCGGAGGCGAAAACGGGGAGATGGCAAAAATAAACGAAGCGTACGAACTCTTGAAACGTTATGTGGAGAGTTACAGATTCTCATTCAGTGAAGAGGAGATAGCGAAGCAGTTTCCGCAGGAGACCCATGCGAAGAGATTTAGATTTTAAAAAGGAAGTGAAGATATGGCATGCAGATTTGAATTTGATATGAACAACAGAAGTGTTGTGTTCGAAACGGGAAAGGTTGCAAGACAAGCCAACGGCTCGGTACTCTTAAGAAGCGGAAAGACTGTACTGCTTGCAACGGCGGTAATGGACGACAAGCCGATAGATGAGCATTTTCTGCCCCTTACGGTGCAGTACATCGAGAAGAGTTACGCCGCAGGCAAGATACCGGGAGGTTTCGTAAAGCGCGAAACTAAGCCGGGCGATTTCGAGACTCTGACCTCCAGGCTCATAGACCGATCTTTGCGACCTCTTTTTCCGAAAGGTTTCTACTATCCGGTTCAGATAACCGTCATGCTTCTTAGTGTCGACGAAGATGCCGATCTTCAGTCTCTGGCACTCGATGCGGCATCTGCCGCACTCTTTGTCTCCGATATACCGGTCGCAAAAAGCGTAGCGGGAGTACGGATAGGCAGAAAAGATGGGGAGTTCGTTGTGAACCCGACTCTCGGTGAGCTTGAGGAGGGGACGCTGGATCTCTTCGTCTCGGGTACGAAAGATGATCTTTTGATGATAGAGATGCGTGCCATAGGCTCCGTGGATGTGGAGATAGAGCCCTCGGTTGCCATAGACCCTATGATGGATCCTATGCTTGCCGATGAGATAGTGCAGATTCCGCATGTAAACGAACTGAAAGAGGAGGAGCTTCTTGAGGCTATAGAGTTGGCCCAAAAGGCTATCGGGATAGCTGCAAGCGAGTATGAAAAAGTCTTCGTAGAAGCAGCCAAGCCGAAGAAAGAGGTCGAGCTTCTGGAGGAGAGAGCGGATCCATCCATCGTTACCTACATAAAAGAGTTCTATATGGATGAGATAAACGGAGCACTTGACGGTATGGCAAAGAGCGAGCGGGGAAGCGAAATAAAAGCGATTATCGAGCAGGTTTTAAACGACGACGTGGCCAAAAAAGAGGAGTGGAGCGAAGAGGAGGTAAAAAGAGCCGTTTCGGAAGTGAAGCGCGAAAGAGTACGCTCCATGATTTTGGAGGAGGGTAAGCGTGCAGACGGTCGCGGGCTCAAAGATGTTCGTCCGATCTCCATCGAGACAAATCTTCTTCCAAGCGTACACGGCTCCTGTCTCTTCACACGCGGAGAGACTCAGGCACTCGTCACCTGTACTCTCGGAAGCAGGCAGGATGCGCAGATGTTCGAGCGAATTACGGGAAAGAGTGCTAGTTACGAAGAGTTCATGGTGCACTACAACTTTCCGGGTTTCAGCGTAGGCGAGGCTTCGCGCATAGGCCCTCCGGGCAGGCGTGAGCTTGGCCACGGAAACCTTGCCAAAAGAGCGCTGGAGCCGGCACTAGACAAGACTCAGCTCGACTCGATAGTCCGCCTCGTTTCGGAGATTTTGGAGTCAAACGGTTCATCCTCCATGGCTACCGTATGCGGCGGATCTTTAGCCCTGAAAGCTGCGGACGTTCCTGTTTTGAAGTTTGTGGCCGGCGTTGCTATGGGCCTTGTGACCGAAGATGATAGATATGCGATACTGACGGATATTATGGGTCTTGAAGATCATGACGGCGATATGGACTTCAAAGTTGCCGGAAGCGAAGATGGTATAACTGCTTTGCAGATGGATATAAAGCTTGGAGGAGTGAGTCTGAATCTTTTGAGAGAGGCGCTTGAGCAGGCAAAAGAGGCGAGGCTTCATATTCTTGGCATTATGGAGGAGGCTTCCAAAGAGATAGAGGTCAACGAAGAGGTTTTGCCGAGCAGTGAAGTTTTTCACGTGGAGCCGCATAAAATAGTCGACATCATAGGACAGGCCGGAAAAACGATAAAAGAGATCATAGAGAAATTCGAAGTAAGTGTGGACCTGGATCGTAAAGAGGGGGAAGTGAGAGTAGCCGGCCCCAGCAAAGCGAAAGTGAAAGCTGCCTGCGACCATATAAAGAGTATTGCCGAAGGTGGCGGTCCCAAAATGGAGATTCCGCAGTTCGAGATAGACAAACCGGTTAAAGGAAAGGTGAAGAAGCTGGTCGATTTCGGAGCCTTTGTAGAGCTTCCGGGAGGGGTGGACGGCCTGCTTCATATATCCAAAATCGCAAAACATCGCATCGGCCATCCGAGTGAAGTTTTGCATGAGGGGCAGGAGCTCGAGGTTGTCGTCAAGTCGCAAAAAGGGCACAAGATAGAGCTTGCGCTCGCAAAGCCGATAGATTAATGGAAGTTTTACGTTCCAAAAGATATAATTCGCCTGCAAAGTGATAAGTAGGGATACGCAAGCCGAACGGACTTTGCAACGCAACCGGGCGTATATCCGGAAATTCAAGGAGTTTTTATGAAAAAGTTTTTTCTTTTGATGGCTGCTTTTGCAGGTTTTGCTTTTGCTGGTGAAGGTGAATCTATGATTCAGGCGTACAGCGTCGTAGCTGCCGGTGTAGGTCTAGGTCTTGCGGCACTCGGCGGTGCTATCGGTATGGGTAACACCGCTGCAGCTACTATTGCAGGTACTGCAAGAAACCCAGGTCTTGGCGGAAAGCTTATGACTACGATGTTCATCGCTCTTGCGATGATCGAAGCACAGGTTATCTACACGCTAGTAATCGCGCTTATCGCCCTTTATGCAAACCCTTTCCTCGGGTAAACTGCATAAAGTTGAAATTTATGGTCGGGAGTTCTTGCTTCCGACCAATTTTTCTGCTATAATTTCGGCCTCATAACGAAACAAGTGCGACGGTGGTGGAATCGGTAGACACGCTGTCTTGAGGGGGCAGTGGGCTTTGCCCGTGCGAGTTCAAGTCTCGCTCGTCGCACCATTTAATTTCACTTCATTTTAAACAATGCAAAATCAAACTATCCGACATTTTCACAATCCGATCCACAATCTGTAGCTCTTCTCATTCCGTCGTTCAAACAGTTTTCTCCTTTTTCGATCTCTCTGATATTGATTTAATTAAAAATAGTGTAAAATCATCTCACATTATGCTTCTGTTAATTAAAAGTGGAGGAAATCATGAGAGTTTCACCGATATTGCCGATTATTGCCGTAATCTTTTTCGCAGGATGTTCGGCAAACAAAGAGTTTGTCTATTTCAACCAGAATATGGATGAGAACAAGGTTGTCAAGGAGGTGCCGGACAGCGAGTATGAGGCTGAAAAGAGGTTCGAGTGGAAGATAAGTCAGGGTGACAGGGTCGAAATCACCGTCTTTAATCAGACCGGTGCTTCAGGAGCAGGCCAGCTTAACTCTCTACTAGGTACAAGTGCTCAGTCGACATATCTGAATAGAACCGGAACCGAAGGTATGCTTGTGCCTTACGATGGCACGGTTCGTCTTCCGCTTGTAGGAAAGGTAAAAATTTCCGGGCTTACCGAAATGGAAGCGGCAGATATGCTTACAAAAGAGTATAAAAAGTATCTCAGAAACCCATATGTCGAGGTCAAGATTCAGAACCAAAAACTTGTTGTTCTCGGAGAGGTTAAAAGACCTGGAGTCGTGCCTGTCACAAACGGTACAATGACACTTTTTGAAGCACTTGCTGCAAGCGGTGATTTGACTGATGATGCTATGAGAACAAATATTTTGATACTTCGCGGAGATCTTCGAAAGCCTCAGGTAAGGCAAGTTAACCTTACCGATATGTCGGCTCTAAGACTCTCCAGCCTTATTCTTCGTCCGAATGATGTTGTCTATGTCCAGCCAAGATATATGAAAGCGATCAACAAAGAGTTCGCAGAGAAGGGACAGTTCTTCAATTTCCTGAACACTATAATGTCTCCATTCCTTACGTATAGAGCGATAGATCAGAGCTACAACATAGGAATAACTCCATCTACAGGAACAAATCCGTGAACAGTGAAGCAGCCAGAACTATAGATGACGAAATAGATGTAAAGGAGATAGGGCGCACTCTAAGGCGCTATAAGTGGTCAATACTGTTTATAACGATTCTTTTTGCAGCCGGTGCTGCTGTTTATGCTTATTTCAAGCCAAACATTTACAAGGCGGCTACATCGTTGAAAATATCGTCGGAAACGGCTAAAACCATCGCCGGTGCCGACTTCATGAGTGCGGCACTCGGAAGCGGTACTATGGAACTTGACGACGAGATCGCTCTTATACGCTCAAGGTTTCTTGCGAAGAAAGCTCTTGAAGATTTAGATATAGGAACCAGATACTTTACAGAGAAAGATTACAAGAAGATAGAGCTTTATAAAGACTCCCCGTTTATAATTTCTACAGAGTCGGAAGACCCCTTGTTCTATGGAACCATGGTCAAACTCATTCCTCTTAGTTCCAACTCGTTCAGACTCGTCATCGAACCATCCTGGAAGCAGAAACTGAAATACAAAATATACAATTATCTGAAGATTCCCTCGGACAAACCTCTTGAATACAACGAAGTGCATAGCTTTGGCGAGAAGATAAGCACTCCATGGTTTACGTTGACAATTCAGAAGGTTTTTGACCTTACGAATAGGAAGTATTTTTTCAGTGTAGTTCCAAATGAGTATATGTACGGTTTCATTCAGGGAGGAATCAACGTTTCTCCACTTTCCGACTATGGCTCTATAGTAGAGGTCTCTTTTCAGGATACTGTTCCTTTAAGAGCGAAAGAGATAGTCGATGCAGCCGTCAAAGCTTACAATGAAGAGAAAATTCGACTTAAAAGCGAAAGTGCGAACAAGACTCTGAATTTTATAGATAGCCAACTCAAAGCGATTCATCAGACACTTACAAAATCTGCAACCAAGTTGCAAAGCTTTAAAGCGACCCATGTAATTATGGATGTTGGAGCAAAAGCGACTGCCACTGCAGAGAAATTAAGTAATCTTGAGTCGAAACTCTATGAGATAAATACGCAGATAAGTATTTTAGAAAACCTATTGAACTATATAGAAGCCAATAAAGATATCAATGGTATAGATATGAGTTCAGCTCAGATAGTAGGCCCGGTTATAAGCGGGCTTATTGCGAAGCTTCAGAGTGCAGTATCTCTTCGATCTTCACTACTTGTAGACTATACGGAGCTCCATCCGGATGTGGTAAAAGTAACGGAACAAATCAACCGTCTAAAGTCCATGCTCAAAGAGTCTATAAAAAGTTCGCTGAACGGCTTCAAGAGCAGAAGAAGTGAAATATTGAAGCGTATTGACGAGTATAAAAAGGCTCTTCAATCACTTCCCGGCGAGGAGCAGAAGCTCACTCAGCTTACCAGAGACTTTATGGTAAATGAAAAGATATACTCCTTCCTGCTGCAAAAGAGGGCCGAAACTGCCATAGTGGAAGCTTCCAAAGTATCTGAAGTACAGGTTTTGGATGAAGCTTTAGTTCCAGGTTCTCCAATAGCTCCAAAGAGAAGTATGATCTTGGCTATAGGAGTTTTGCTTGGGCTTGTGGTTGGACTTTTGCAGGCATTCGTCAGAAAAATGATGGACAATACCGTCAAGTCGCTCGAAGATGTTGAAAAGCTTACGAATCTGCCTGTGTACGGTGTGATACCGTACCTTAGCTCCAAAAAGATAAAATCGGCATACCTGGAGTCTTTGAGGGTCATACGTACGAATTTGGAGTTCCTTGCAAGCGGAGGAAAGTCGAAGCTTGTAACGATAACCTCGTCGATCCCGCAGGAGGGTAAGACGACTACAACTGCCGAATTGGCGAAGATCATCGCCAAAGGCGAGAAGAGGGTCATCGTGCTCGATCTGGACATGCGCAGGTCGAAGCTTCATGAACTCTTCAAGCTTCCGAACAAAGAGGGAGTCAGCACACTTCTTGCCGGGAAAGAGACCCTCAAAGAGGTAATACAGCATACAAGAGACGACAATCTTCACGTAATAACCAGCGGTCCGACACCGCCGAACCCTTCAGAGCTTTTGATGTCAGATAATTTCAAACGTATCATCAAAACATTGATGTCGGAGTATGACTACGTACTACTCGATTCGCCTCCGATAGGACTGGTAACAGATGCCATGATAGTTATGAGAATGTCCGATATAAATCTAATTCTTTTGAGAGCGGAATATTCGAAGAAAGATTTTTTGAAAAATATCAACCATTTCGTAGAAGAGCATGAGCTGAAGGCGGGAATTATTCTAAACGGAGTGAAGGCTTCCGGAAAAGGTGCAGCCTACGGCTTCGGTTACGGCTACAACTACGGCTATAAAAACAACTACTACACTTAAGAGAGTTCGGGGATAGAGCCTGCTTGCAGGATGCTTCCCCTCTCAAATCAGGGTGTTGTTCAAAATTTTGTTCTTTTCGAAAACATCTTGAAGAAGGTTGGAATTAAGCACTTTTTTCAAAGTTTCAGTTTGTGACAGTTTATGAACATCGCTGCCCAGAAAGTCGACCATACCGCGATCTGAAAGCTCTTTTGCAACCTTTTGGACATTTTTCGAATATTGTCCGGCGAAAGAGTTTATATTTAGTTGGAAGAGTACCCCGATATCCTTCAACTCTTCATAAGTCTCGAAATCTTCATGCATAAATATATATCTTTCAGGATGTGCCAGTACCGGTCGGTAGCCGGCCATCTTTATATCGAAAACTATTTCTCTAAGGTCTCTAGGCGCCCTGGTGTAGGACATTTCAAAAAGTAGATAATCTTTGCCAAACGTCAAAACTTTTTTGTCGGCCAATAATTTTGCAAAGTGCTCATCGAGGTAGTATTCGGATGCGGCCTCTATCTCCATCTCCACTTCATGGTCCACAAGTGCATCTTTAAGATACTCAAGTTTTTCCAAAATTATTTCAGGAGTGTTTTTATATCTGTGCCACATCGTATGAGGTGTCGTTATAAGTTTTTTGTAGCCCATCTTTTTATAGGCTTTTATCATTTTTATCGATTCGAACGTTGTTTTAGAGCCGTCATCTATACCTGGTAGAAGATGAGAGTGAATGTCTACTTTTAATGTTTGATGTTTTCTATTTTTCGATGAAGAAAAAATCTTTTTAAAAATGTTCATCCCGTCTATCTACCTTTTGCAAAAAATCATTTGTCGTTTATGGTGTTTTGAAGAATATCATACATTTTGCCGGCAAGTCGTTTTCTGTCAAAATCTTCTGCAAGCTTGCCGCATCCTTCCTGAGCTTTGCTATATAAAGCTTTGTCTTCTTTGAGCATATAGAGTTTTTCTACAAAATCTTTTTCGTTTTCTGGTTCGAAACAGAGGCCTGCACCGTAGCTTTCAATAATCCTCTGCGCTTCACCTTCGACGCCCAGAAGCGTCGGTTTCAGCATGGCTGAGGCTTCAAATATTTTGGATGGGATGACCGTTTTGAAAGTATCCGACTTTTTTAAAGGAGCAAGAGAGACATCCAGGCAAGAGAGATACCTTGGGACATCCTCTTTGGCTATTGGATCCAAAAAAATAGCATTTTTCAGATTCAACTCTTTTGCTTGCCGTACAACTTTTTCCTTCATTGCACCGTCACCTATAAAGAGGAATTTGAAATTTTGATTCTCATCGACTCTTTTTAGTGCCTTGACTATAAAGCCGAGATTATGAGCCATACCGTGGGTTCCTATATAGCCGACTACAAAATGCCCTTCTAAACTGTAACGCTTCATTATATCAGGATCTTTTTCGCGAGGATAAAAAAGTTCCATATTGGAGCCATTGGTGACAACTTCAATATTGCCTGGGTTTATGCCGCGGCTGATCAGATTCTCTTTGAATGCGTCGGTGACTGCGACTACTTTGTCGGATTCTCTATAGAGGAAGAGCTCTATTTTTTCCAACCACTCAATAGCATATCCTTGTTTCATCGCACCCACGGTCTTGATCGACTCCGGCCACAAGTCTCGAAGTTCGAATATCCACGGTTTTCTTTTTACTTTCGATAGAGCGAATCCGGCCCATGTAGTAAAGAATTGTGGAGATGTCGCTATGATAATATCAGCTTTTTGAAAAAGCCCCGCCCAGAAGGCGGAGTGAGCGAAACTGATATAGTCAAGGACACGCTTGGCGAAGCCTTTGTTTGCGCTTATATAGCTCCAGACTCGAACGACTCTAATTTCATCTATCACTTCCGTTTGATAAATCTTATTGCGGTAACCTTCGAAAACCTTACCGTGAGGAAAGTTCGGAGCACATGTTATTACGGTGACTTCAGCTCCCCTTTTCACCCACTCTTTGCAGTGCTCGAATGTGCGTGTTGCAGGAGCATTCACTTCCGGAGGAAAGTTGTCTGTAATGAAGAGAATTTTGAAAGATTTTTCTTTGCTGCTCATAAAGCTATTTCGATCTCCATACTGTTTTTGAAAGAGAGTTTAACCATTTTGGCATTTTTAAGATTGTTGAATTCAGGTGCATACATGTAGTCGGATAGAGTGATATCTGCACCTTTTACGGTTATCTGTGCATTATTGCAGAAAATTCTGTTTTTATCTACACTAAGTTTTATATTTGGGTGAAAATGTATAAAAAATTCGCCACGATAACTTTTTTTCGAAATGATTTTGTCCGAAATTCTAATACTTTTTTCATTAAAAACAAATTTTCTTTCATGAGTCGCATCAAGTCTCTTTTTATATGCATCATGGCGTGCAGTTATCGTGTTTTCACTCTCTTCAGTTTCATAAACGTATGCACGGTCTGCTACACGGAAGGCACCCCACACTTCACTCTGTTCAAGGCCTTCAACCATAACGGTATTGTGTGCGGCGGTTCCTCTCTCTTTTTGTCTCCTTTCATTGGGCTCATATGTAGAGATTCCCGTATCTACGATTAGCGGCTCACCATTTTTATAGAGTAGAAAAGTAAAAGTGTCACTGTGTGCATGTCCCGGTATATAGTCTGGACCGATCTTACCGATATCTACGACAATCTCATATTTTTCATTTTTCCAGATCCTGTAGCCGGAGTCTGAAAGCTCCATTTTTTTAGGTAAAAGATTCAATGTTGAGGCATATTGAAGAAGTTGAAACGAAGTAGGGGCTATGCCTAGCGCACTATCGTTAAGTAGCGGTATATCTCCGTTGGAAAAGGTCATCTTTTTCATCCATCCGGCCATTACGGCAGCTTTTTCGTTAAAAAGCGCAAGTAGTATATCCTCTTCTTTAAATCTATTGTTTTTCATAAGATTTATGCACTCCAGGACCCTATAGAGCATTAGCTGGTGATACATGGGACTAAGCTCAAAATGCGCCCCGTCACTTAATATCTGTTCTTGCAACTCTTTTTCTAAAATCTCTTTGGCTTTTTCATAAAACTTCTCATCTTTAAAATAGTAGGCACCGTAAAGGAGCGAAAAACCGTTTTCAAGTAGATGGTTACCCAAAAGATGGTACTCTATATTGTCCATCAATATGCAGTATTGGGCGTATAAAGAGCTGTCTATATTCGGATCATCTATCTTATGGCGAGAAAGAAACTTTATCCAGTTTATACCTCTAAGTGAGACGGGGAAAGGCTCCAATCCATCTTCTATATACGAAAGGCTTTCAATATAGTCTCTGATTAGCCTAAGACCATCTTTGATATCCATTCCATCTTGATTGAGAAAATCGAAATAGTTCAAATTGTAAGTCCAAAGCTTGCCGTACTTTTTAAAGTTCCAATCTATCCTGTTTTCAAATCTGTGTGTGAGGTTTAAAAAAGTGAATCTATTTTCCGCTTCATAACTTTTCGGAGCGGCTATGCCGCCTAAAAGTTTTAAAGATTCAGAGTCAGAAGGCATAGAAAGGGGGTACGCAAAGCCGGTCAGGTTACGTAATTTTTTTCTTAAAGCGTAATATACTCTGTAGCGAATCTGTATAGGTTTTAGGTACTTGACCGTATTGTAAAGAAGAGAAATTTTTTTAATCGTCATTAGCCAATTCCGAGATAACCAATCTATGTTTTCCTCTTTTTGTTTTGGAAATCTCATCTACATACTCTATGGCATAATCGATTTTGAAGCGCATCTCTATCTCTTCTTTCAAAATCTTTTCATCTTCATAAGAGTATTTGTCGCATCTTACAACGTAAAAGGTTACAAATCCACTCTTGTCCTGCTTTATCTGAACCTCTCTTATGTTGATCATGTTGCGAAAAATATGGCCCAATATCATAATTTTTGATCCATCTTTTTGTACTATATAGTCGTATTTTCTTCCTTCTATATCTTTTACAATCCTCCCGTTTCTACCGCATGGGCATCTCTTTTCAGACTTTTCCAGGGTAACTATATCGTTCGTATTGTAGCGGAGAAAAAAAAGGGCATCGTTTGTAAAAGAGCTCCCCACGATATGAAAGCAGTCTGGATTACCTTCTACGGGGATGAACTCCACATAAGAGAAGTCCTCATCGACATGCAATCTGCCGTGTTCACATTGTGATATATTTGCTACCGGCTCGGAGAGGCCGTAATGCTGCAACGGTCTTGAGCCTAAAACATTATATATTATCTTCTCCTGATGGGGCAGAAGAGACTCCGCGCCTATAGTGATGTATTTTATTTTATGTTCAAACGAAAGACCTGCTTTTTTCATCAGTGAACAGAAGTAGGAGAGGGTAGAGGGAAAAGCGTGAATCCACTCTATTTTATTGTCATTTATAACATTAAAATACTCTTTTACCGTTTCTTCAGAAAGATGATACATACTGAAAGATATTTGTCTGAAACGGTATATGGTTCTATGGTAAGGGGGCTTGTTCTGTTTTAGAGGAACTACAACTTTTCCTCCAAAGTTTGCGCACCATGTATCGAAATTTATGCCAAGATTGTGTCTATACCTCCACCATACAGCCCACTGCTCGTTCTCGCACTCTTTGGTAACTGGGAAAACGAGACCTGCTCCCGTGGTACCGCTGGTGCCTATTTTTACCGAATCTCTTTTTCTGATATGTCTATTAATAAACTTCGAAATATCTTTTTGCATCTCCTCTTTAGTTAAAACAGGAAAAACTTCAATCTCCTCCACGCATTTTATCTTGTATGGATTGAAACCGTATCGGTCGAAAAGATCTTTGTAATATAAACTGTTTTCATATGCTATGATACATTGTCGTTTGAGCCTTCGAAGCTGCAACTCTTCCATCTCATCTTGGGAGATTTTGTCTCTCTCTTTGATGGAGTTGAAAAGCTCGAAGAAGTTTTTCGAGAATCTACGCCTATATATCTTTTCGCCTTCGAGATTGCATATAATATTTTGAATGATTACAGGTGATACTCTGTAGATCTTCTCTTGCCAAGTCATTGTGTAATATCTATCGCCTTTGAACTTTTTAACGACTCTAAAATTTTAAAAGTGGTTTTTGTAGTATTGTAAATGGATCCAAAACTTATAGCAGCTTTTCCGTTTTGAATAGAATCTTTGAAAGCTTTGAACTCGTTTACGAAACCTTTATCCTGGTTGGAACTTTTTATTTTCTCTCTTTTACCGTTATTATATATCGTCAATTCTCTAAAATCGTTCATCTGCATTGCGGTACCGTTGGCAAAAAGTTCTACATACTCTTTCGGCATACTCCCATCGCCGTAAGCAAAATAGTTAATGGCTGCGGTAGAGCCGTTTTTGTATGTCAAAACTATATTTACGTTATCTTCATCGGGAATGGACTTGTCGCTTTTGTGAACGGAGGAAGCGTAAACAGACGCTACTTCACTGCCTGTAAGATAGCTGCACGTATCTATGAAGTGGCATACTTCACCGACTATCCTGCCGCCTCCTATTTCCGGGTCTTGAATCCAGACATTTTTAGGAATTATTCCGGCATTGATGCGGTATGTTATGCTGACGGGTCCATCGCCGGCAACACTTTTCATCTTTTGAATCAAAGGAGAGAAGCGACGGTTGAATCCAACCTGTACGATCGTACTGCCGTCATATGCCGACTTGATCTCTTCGAGCTCCTCTTCTTTTATGCAGAGAGGCTTCTCTACGAAACAGTGCTTACCCGACTCTATGGATTTAAGTACATTTTGGGCGTGTTTATCGTGTCTGGTCGTGATGAAGACGGTGTTTATTTCGCTGTTTTCGAAAATTTCGTCCGTATCGGTCGTAATATATTTGAAGCCATGTTTTTCACCCGTGCCGTGTGCGCTCACTCCGGTAGCGGTACATAGACCTACCAGGTTATAGCCGTCTACCTTTTTAAGGTTTGGCAAAATGACAGATTTCGTGAAGTTTCCGGCTCCTATCAGCCCTACATTTACCTGGTCGGACTTGATTGCTTTTTGGTTTATCTGGACAGTTTTATTCTTTTCAAGATCGATCTCACCCGGGTATTCAAGAACGATACCGAGATACTTCTCGTC
Organism: Campylobacterales bacterium; assembly: GCA_026986055.1. Taxonomy (GTDB): domain Bacteria; phylum Campylobacterota; class Campylobacteria; order Campylobacterales; family Hydrogenimonadaceae; genus Hydrogenimonas. Next base: position 2,416 of record JALSPH010000058.1, on the reverse strand, counting down.
CGTTTTGCCTTCAAGCAGGTCGTAAGCCTTCATAGCCTCATCAAAATCGAATGTATGGGTGATCAGCTCTTTTGGAGTTACACGCCCTTGGGCTATAAGGTCCAAAAAGGCTTCGAAATTGCGCTGCTCGGTCCATCTTACCAAGTCGAAAGGGTAGTCTATACCCTTCTCTTCATACTCAGGGTCGTATCGTCCCGGACCATAAGCCATGGAGAGCTTGAGAGTGAGCTCCTTTTTGTAGTACTCGTTGCGGGGTATATCCATGCCTACCATACCGACTATGACAACGCGTCCTCTCATGCGCGAAATATCTCCGGCATCTACGATCGGTTGATTGCTTGAAGTTGAAGCGGTAATTATAACAGCGTCTACACCTTGGCCATTGCTGAATTCCATCGCCCTCTTTACGAGGTCTCCTGCGTGGCAAGCCTCGTCTGCCCCCAACTTTTTCGCAAGTTCTATCTTGTCGGGGTCTATGTCGCTTCCAATCACTCTGCATCCGTTTGCTTTCAAAAGCTGTACCGTAAGCTGACCGAGTAGACCGAGACCCATGACGGCAATACTCTCTCCAAGCGTCGGCGCGGTTTGGCGTACACCCTGAAGTGCTATAGCACCTACGGTCACGAAAGATGCATCTACATCATCTACTCCATCCGGAATTTTTATGAAAAGATTTTTTGGTACATAGTTCACTTCACTGTGGTTTGCATAACCGGCTCCGCCGCATGCTACCCTATCTCCTACCGATACTCCTTCCACCTTGCGGCCCACCTCCAGTACGCGACCGGCGCAGCTATAGCCCAAAGGTATAGGGGTGTCAAGTTTGTTGAAGACCTTTTCCAGAGTATTTTGGATACCCTCTTTTTTCATTTTGTCTATCACCTGCTTTACCAGGTCCGGGCGCGCTTTCGCTTTTCCCAGAAGGGACTTTTTGGCAATATCTACTATCATCTTCTCGGTTCCGGCAGAGACCAGCGATGCGGTAGTTTTTACAAGTACTCCGTTTTCGTCACAAACCGGTGCAGGAACATCGAAAAGTCCAAGTTCTCCGGTTTTATAGCTCTGTATCAGTTGTTTCATGCTTATCCTTGTTTAGGTACTTTCAGGTTTTGTATCAATTGGATCAACTTTCCTCTATGAGATCTTTGGATATCTTTCTCCGTAACCAGTTTAAAATCTATTTTCAATCCGGAGTCTTTCATAGTCGTTGCATCAGTGCCCAGTTTTTCTATTATGTAGTTAAGGCTATCCCTCTCTCCCGGCTTCGGCAACAATCTTATCTCTATTTTTCCAAATTCGTTTTGAATCGTTTGATAAAAAAGGATTTTATCGTTTATTTCCGAAGCAAGGGTGACGCACAAAATAGGAATTTTTTTACTTTCGTCAACATAAATGAAATCTTTGCCTTCCCTGCCTTTTAGATTTTTTATGTATATACTTTCCTCATCTTCAAAAACTTCGGCTCCGTCACCGGTTTTGTAGTTTATAAGCGGCATAGCTCTATTTACGAACGTAGTGGCAACCAATTCGCCGTTTACGATTCTGGGGTATCCATAGGAAGTGTATACTTTGTAGATGTTTTCATTTGTAAAGTCGGCTGCAAGAGCTACTTTTTCCGTCAAACCGTACCAGTGAAGGACCTGCGCCTCGAAAAAGTCGGAAATCTCCCTTTTCTCTTCTACGGTAGCCCCTTCGCTTCCCAGAAGTACACCTTTTACTTTTGGACGATATCCATATTTTTCAAAATAGATCATAAACTCTTTTACAAAAGATGGGTAACCGTGAATGAAAGTAAAGTCAAAACCTCTTATCTCTTCTATAAACTTTTTTATGTTCCCATCTTTTATTTTGAAGGGGTCTACTACTATTTCATTGTAAATAGGGTTGTACTCTAAAAGCTTGTCACCTTTGAGATTCTTTTCTCTAAGAGTCAGCTTCAGATCCTTTTTTTTGTCGTAGCCAAGAGTCAACCACATATGGTGAATATGCGCCCACTCTATGCCGAAGGACTCGTTCGACAAAAGTACTTTCGTCGGGTTTCTTCCGGTGCCGGTACCTCCAGTTGAAGCGAAATATGAGTTTTTTGCTTTGTACTCTTTGGAAATGTAATACTCAGGATTGATCGAAATATCCAAAGAGGTTATTACGGGCATATCTTCTAAAACTTCTCTGGCGTTTTGAGGCGTAATATTGTTTGGAATATACTCATTTCCAAATTGAGTGTTTCTTTTTGCATAAAGAAGAGTTTCGTATAAATTTTTGTCCAAGACCCTTTTATCGAAAGTAACTTTGGGAAAAGACTCAAAGTAGCTTGAGCCGTAAAGTACTCTATCAGGTAGATATTTCAAGAATTTCAATCTCTCTTTTGGAAGAGTGTCGTACACTTTTTTGAAGAAATAGAGCATAACCCCTCTTT
>JALSPH010000057.1 GCA_026986055.1 Campylobacterales bacterium | reverse complement strand
AGATATTGCGGTGTGAAGCAGCAGTGTCGGCATAAAACTGCTCTTGTCATACAAAGAGGCACTCCGCTTGTAGTAGGCTATAGCATCTTTGTAACGACCTTTTTTGTAGGCTATCTCGCCGAGGTAATAGTTTGAAGTTGCAGGTTTGTAGTGGTTTTTTATAAGATAGGAGAAGTATGTTTTCGCCTCGTCGTACCTTCTGTTTCTAAAAAGCTTTTTAGCCTCTTTGAAAATCTCTGCGTTCGGTTTTCCACTCAGGTCGGCTTTTTTAAGAAAAGATTCGTAGGACTCTTTAAATTGCAAAAAAGCACTTTCAAGCGCATCGAACCTCTCTTTGTCCACATACTTCTCGTTGATCGAGTCGATCAGAGTACCAAGCTCCTGAAGAACCGTTCTGATCTGCTCGAAATTCTCGTTCTGGCTCTTGGCCAGAGCTTCGCTCTTCGCTTCCAGTTCGCTTACGCTCCTGTTAAGATCGTCAAGCTTACGTATAGAGTTTTCAAAGGTGCGGATTTTACTGTTCCACCCCTCTATGATACTCTGCAGGCCGTCAATTCGTTCACGATTCTCCTGAACTATCTGCTGCTGCTTCAAAAGAGTCTTCTGCAACGCCTCTATAGCACGTCTGTTTTTGAGGATATGACGTTCGCTTTCGCTTAAGCCGTACGGCTCAGGAGAGTCAAGATCTCCCGCACCGAATGCGGAAGGCTCCTGTGTGCCCCCAAAAGAGACACATACCAGAAGCATAAACGACGGAAGGAGTTTTTTCATTTACGGAAGAAGTTCAAACTCTACGCGTCTGTTTTTGGCCCAGCACTCTCTTGTATGCTCGGTACAGACAGGGTTGCTCTCGCCGTAACTGACCATAACCATTCTGCTCTCCTCTATACCTTTAATGGCAAGAGCGTCGCGTACCGTTTTGGCACGTCTTAAACCGAGAGCGTAGTTGTACTCGTCGGTTCCCCACTCGTCACAGTTACCCTCAATCTTTATAGTAAGGTCTTTGGCGGCATCGGAAGCGAACAATTGAGCATCTTCATCGACACGAGGCTCCTGATCGGGTCTGATATTGTACTTGTCGAAATCGAAATAGATCTTTTTGGCACTCGCCTCAAGCTCCTTGATCTTCGCCATACGCTCATCTTCCGGTAGCGTTGTAATCTCTCCGGCACTCTCTTCAGTACCGACGACACTGTTTACTCCCGTGTCGACTTCGGTAGCTGCAGGCGCAGTCGTTTCAGTAGTCTCCTGCTTGGTCATATCGACTTCCGGTTTCTTCTGCGAACATCCGCTCATCAACAGTGCGGCAGCTACAGCCGCTATGAATAGGCTCTTTTTCATCGGTTCATCTCCTTCGAAATTTGGTTGATTTTAGCACTCTTTTTCTTACTTTACAGTTAAAGCCCCCTATTTTTAGGCTGCCGTTCATATCCGTTTAGACAAAAAGGTTTGACTCTACCAGTCGATTGACTGTATCTTGTGCCCCTTCAAAGGAAAGAGAAAACCTTCGTTGTAGTTGAGCCGTATAATACCCAACGCACTCTGGGAGGCGTAGTGCTTTATATAGATAACACTCTCTCCGTCGGGAGAGAATTTTGGAAACTGATTTATGCCGCTTGCCGTCAATCTTCTTATGTAGTCGCTTTCGGTAGATACAAGATAGAGGTTGAAAGTGTTGGAGCTGAATGCATTGTCACTCTCCCTACTCGTATAGATCACATATTTGCCGTGTACGCTGCAGGCGTTGTTGTTCTTGCCGTGGTAAACCAACTGCTGGACGGCGCGATCGCCGACCCTTTTAACAAAGATATTGGGGTACCCAAGCCTGTCGGAGACAAAGACGATCTTCCTCTCTGAACCGGTAAACTGCGCCGATACATCTATGCCGGAGTAGAAAGTAAGACGCTCTCTCTTGCCGGTTTCTATATCGTACCGATATATGTCTGGCTGTCCATCCGGAGCCATCGTAAGCAGAAGTTTTTTCCCATCCCTGCTTACATCGGAGCAGACAAGCATCCCGTCAGAGGTTATCACACGCCTCTCTTCTCCCGTGTATATGTTGTAGTAGTATAGAACAGGGCGATTTCCAAGTTTTGTGTAGTAAATGCCTCTTTGATTCTTGTCGGCCCATTTGGGGAATATATTGAGCCCTCCGCTTATTATCTTCTTTCTATAGGTCAAAGTGTAGTCTGCAACTATTATATCTGCACTTTTTGGCTTTCCATACTGTGAGAATACGACATACCTTCTCATCCACTCCACACTCGGCATCTGAAGATAGTCGTTGAAGTCTATTACGGCACGGTGTATCAAAAATGGGTATCTGGCACGGTTTGCCACCCGGTAGCTGCGCTCAAAAACCGGACTTCCGGAACTCAGATCTAACACCTTCGCATCGAGATATAGCCTCTGTTCACCATCCTCTCTGAAGCGGTATCTGAAAAGGTAATCCTTGTCTTTCAAAAGAGGATCGATCATCGCGTCATAATCGCTCTCTCTGTATCTATCGTCGACTTTGAAATGGGCGGTCACCTTCAAATCACCCATCACAAGGCGAAAAAACTTTTGCCTTATGCGAATATTTCCAAATTCGGATGCATCCTGTATCGCTACAGAGGGTCTGTTGTCCGTACTTTTGACTATCTCAAGGGTCGCATCCGATGCAAAAAGTGCAACTCCCATAAAAAGTATTAAAAAAAAGCGCACTGCTACTCCTTGGCTTTGAATTCAATATCGACATCCAACCTCTTGTCAAGTTTATGAGGCGGAAGTTTTTCTGCTTTCATACGATCGAGATATTCTATCAGGCTCTGATTGAAACCCTGATTATCCGAAGGATATAACAATTTGTAGTCAAAACTTCCGTCCGGCGCTATGAATAGACGAACTTTTGCCTCTTCGCCTGCATAGATCGCTTCCGGATGCCACGATTTGTAGATTATATCGTATAGTCTACTCATATATTTGTCGACCTCTCCTACTCCGGAGCTTTTGGACGTTATATCTATCTCAGGTTTGCTTAAATTTATATCTTTGACGAGCCTGCTAGCCCTCTCTTGACTCTTTCTCTCTTTCGAAACTGCTTCATACTTTATCTTCGGTGCATTTGCCAGACGCGCAGCGAGACTCTCATCAACCGGCTTGTCCGCCTTTATGCCTTCAAACAGAGAGGATATCGCCTTTGGAGTCACCCGTTTTGTCTCTTTTGCAGAAGTCTGTGAAACTTTTTTGACAACGGGACTCTTAACCCTCTCTTTTTTCTCCTTTTTTACAATCTTTTTAGGCTTAGGCCTCTCTTTTTTAGAAGATTGCTGCAGTATCGTGACTTCGATATTTTGAGATTTTTTGGGAACGTATCTTTTGGAGCGTTTATAGTCGTTAAAAAAAAGAATTAGTGAGAGTAGTAGCAGCAGGTAAAAGAGCAGAGCGGCGAAACCGCCTATTAGGAAATAGCTACTCTTTTTACCCATCTGTCACCAAAGAGACTTTCGAAAATCCGGCCTCTTTGACCGTTTTAAGAAGAAACATAACATCTTTGTACCTTAGTCGCTCATCGGCTCTTATATAGACTGGAATGTTTTTATCCATATTTTGAGTTCTAAGAAGAAATCTATCAGGAAAAGAGATCGCTTTATACTTATCTTTTAGAAAGTATATAACTCCGTTTCTGTCAATTCTTATCTCAAGCGACTTCACCTTCTGCAGAGTCTGCGTCTTGCTCCCCTTTGGAAGGGTTATATTCTCCTGATAGATGATAGTAGGAGCGGTAACCATGAGTATTGCCATCAAAACCAGCATTATATCTACGAGTGGAGTTATATTCAGGTCGGGATTGTCGTCCCAGTGGTACTGCATATGCTATCTTGCCTTTTTGGAAGCCAGTAGAAGGTCGCACTGCATGGCTATTACGGTAGTTAGCTCATAAGCTTTTCTTTTAAGCAGAAGGTGAAAGCTGTATGCGAATATCGCTACGAAAATTCCAGCTGCGGTAGCGACAAGCGCTTCGCTGATTGCCGGAGCGACAACGCTCAACGTAGCACTCTTCTGGGTTCCGAGGCCCGCAAAGGCTTCCAAAATAGAAATTACGGTACCGAAAAGTCCGATAAAGGGAGAAGTGCTGGCTATCAGCGAAAGTATCGTCAAACCCTTGGTCGCCTCTTTCGTTGCAGCATATCGGCACATTTCGAAAATGTTTGCATTTGGCGAGAGAACCTTTTTCATGCAGCTTTTTATTATGGAGTTGTTGGAAACGGAGGCTGCACCCATATGCATCTGCTCAAGCGAGTCGCTCTCTTTTGAGAGCCATCTGCCAAGATATAGGTAACGGTATACGAAAATCCAGACGGTGATGAAAAGGTAGAAGGAGAGCACCCCTAGAACGAAAATCGTTATGGGGCTGCTTCGGTCGATATAACCGGCGATTATCTCAACCATTTTTTAAAATCTGGTCTTGGCGGCAGCTTCAACTTTAGCTTCTACACTTGCAATGGCCATGTCGGAATTGCCGGCTTTCTCCAAAAGCTCTTTAGCTTCGGAGATAGCTTTTGCAATCTCACTTTCGCTTTCGCCTATGATAGGCACGGCGCCCTCTACAACGACAAGCGTCTTCTCTTCGTCGACTTTCACATAGCCTGAGTCGATTACGATAGACTCTTTCGTGCCGTCCATTTTTTCAATATCTATAACTCCCGCTTCAAGAAGTGATACCAAAGAGGCGTGCTCGGGCAAAACTCCAAACTCACCTTCGGCCCCGGGAAACGTTACAGATTTGACTTCTCCGGAAAATATCGGTCCTGTCGGTGTTACGATTTCAAGTTTCATTGTATCCATTTGTATCCTTTACTTAGGATAGCGAGCGATCCTGACAGGAGACCCGTCAAGATGCTTTGGCTTTAAGTTTTTCTGCCTTCTCTTTCGCCTCTTCCATATTTCCTACCATGTAGAAAGCGGCCTCCGGAAGATCGTCGTATTTACCTTCAAGAAGTCCTTTGAAACCTTCGATAGTCTCTTCAAGCGTAACATATTTTCCGGGAGCTCCGGTAAATACTTCCGCAACGAAGAACGGCTGAGAGAGGAATCTTTCGATTTTACGTGCTCTTTCGACGGTTTTCTTATCCTCTTCTGAAAGTTCGTCCATACCAAGAATCGCGATGATATCCTGGAGGTCTTTATACTTTTGAAGAACGCTTTGAACCCCTCTTGCTACATTGTAGTGCTCTTCGCCGATGATTGCGGGATCGAGCATTCTACTTGTAGAGTCGAGAGGATCGACTGCAGGATAGATACCCTTTTCCGCAATCTTTCTGTTAAGAACCGTAGTTGCGTCAAGGTGAGCGAAAACGGAAGCCGGCGCAGGGTCGGTAAGGTCGTCCGCAGGTACGTATACTGCCTGTACCGATGTGATAGAGCCTTTTGTCGTAGATGTGATACGCTCCTGAAGAACACCCATTTCACGCGCTAGAGTTGGCTGGTAACCGACCGCTGAAGGAATACGTCCAAGAAGTGCCGACATTTCAGAGCCTGCCTGTGCGTATCTGAAGATATTGTCGATGAACATTAGAACGTCAAGGCCCATTTCATCACGGAAATATTCGGCCATAGTAAGACCGGTAAGTGCGATACGGTTACGCGCTCCCGGAGGCTCGCTCATCTGACCGTAGCAGAGTGCAACTTTGTCAAGAACGTTGGACTCTTTCATCTCATTGTAGAGGTCGTTACCCTCACGGGTTCTCTCACCGACTCCGGCAAATACGGAGTAACCGCTGTGTTTGAAGGCAACGTTGTGGATAAGCTCCATAATGATGACGGTTTTACCGACGCCGGCACCACCGAAGAGTCCGACTTTACCACCTTTGGCGTATGGTGCAAGCAGGTCTACGACCTTTATACCTGTTTCGAAAATCTCGGTTTTCGTGCTTTGATCTTCGAATGATGGAGGATCTCTATGAATACTCCAATAGTTTTTGGCTTTCAGCTCTTCACCCTCATCGATAGTCTCACCGATAACGTTGAATATACGGCCAAGTACCTCTTCTCCGACCGGTACTTTTATAGGTGCACCCGTTGCGGTGACTTCCATACCGCGTACAAGCCCTTCACTCATATCCATAGCGATCGTTCTTACTCTGTTGTCACCTACGTGACTTGCAACTTCAAGTACAAGTCTCGTCTCTTTTCCTTCGAGAACATGTTTTACTTCAAGCGCTTCGTTGATCGCCGGCAGATAATCTTCAAAATCGACATCAACAACCGGTCCGATGACCTGTGCAATTTTACCTGTCATTCCTTCTCCTTCTTTTATTTCAATGCTTCCATACCGCTGATTATCTCGATCAGCTCCGTTGTAATAGATTCCTGACGTGCTTTGTTGTACTGGACGGTAAGCTCGTTAACTCTCTCCGATGCATTTTTCGTTGCATTGTCCATCGCCTGCATACGTGCACTATGCTCTGCCGCAAGTGAATCGAGAAGTCCATAGTACATGCTGTACTGGACATATTTTCTCAAGAGTGTATTGAGCAGCTCTTCATGCCCTTCAGGCTCATACTCTATACTTGATTTCAACTCTCTCGGTTCTACCGTAGAGATATCTACGGGAAGAAGCTGCAAAACTCTTTGCTCCTGTGTGAGCATATTTTTGAAACCGTTGTATATCAGAACGACTCGGTCGGTCTTTCCCTCGGCAAAATCGTTCATAGACTCGTCTATGAAGTCGGCCGCTTTTTTATAGTCGGGAGAAGCGCTCAAACCGATAACTTCATCTTTCATATCTACGCCGTTGTATTTTAGAAAATCGATCGCTTTTCTTCCTACCACTCTCAGTCGAACGGCGATTTTTTTCTCTTTATACTCACGTATCATCGAGAGAGTCTTTTTGAGCGTCGTGACGTTGAAGCCGCCGCAGAGTCCCTTGTCGGCAGTTACACAAATGATATCTACGGTAGTTACCGGCAGATCGACCTGAACAAATCTGCTCTCGCTGCCGCCGACCTTGTTTGCGTTAATCTCGTAAGCTATTTCGCTGACAAGTTCGTCAAGCTTCTGTGCATAGACTCTCGAGCGCTTTGCGAGCTCTTCAGCTCTTTTCAGTTTTGCCTGTGAAACAAGCTTCATCGCTCGAGTCGTCTTCTGCGTACCTTTTACGCTCGAAATCTGAAGCTTTATCTCTTTCAAGTTTGCCATCGTTAATCCTTAACGCTTATGCGCTGAATGAAGTTTTGAATTCTTCCAGCGCCTTTTTCATCAACTCTTCAGTCTCTTCGTCGATCTTCTTCTTCTCTCTGATCTGTTTGAGAACTTCAGGATGGTTCGCTTCCACAAACGGATAGAGTTCAGCTTCGAACTTGGTAACGGCACTTACCGGAATATCGTCGAGATATCCGTTTGCACCGGCATATATGATCAGGACCTGCTTCTCTATCGGAAGCGGAGAGTATGGAGGCTGCTTAAGCACTTCTACCATACGCGCTCCACGCTCAAGCTGTGCTCTTGTAGCTTCGTCGAGGTCACTTGCAAACTGAGCGAAAGCCTCAAGCTCACGATACTGAGCAAGGTCGAGTCTCAAAGTACCTGAAACCTGCTTTGTAGCTTTGATCTGAGCGGCACCGCCGACCCTTGAAACGGAGATACCTACGTTGATTGCCGGACGGATACCGGAGTTGAAAAGGTTGGTTTCGAGGAATATCTGACCGTCGGTAATGGAGATGACGTTTGTCGGAATATATGCAGATACGTCACCAGCCTGTGTTTCGATGATAGGCAGAGCGGTAAGAGAACCCGCTCCAAGCTCATCGTTAAGCTTCGCAGCTCTCTCCAAAAGTCTGGAGTGTAGATAGAAAACGTCTCCGGGGAAAGCTTCACGACCCGGAGGGCGTCTAAGGATGAGTGACATTTCACGGTAAGCTACCGCATGCTTGCTCAAATCGTCGTATATTATAAGCGCATGCTCTCCGTTGTCTCTGAAATATTCACCCATCGTTACGCCGGTGTAGGGAGCGAGGAACTGCAGAGCGGCAGATTCGGAAGCTCCGGCATTGACGACTATAGTATACTCCATAGCGCCGTGCTCTTCGAGCTTACGTACTATAGAAGCGACTGTAGACTGCTTCTGTCCGATCGCCACATAGATACATGTGACACCCTGACCCTTTTGATTGATGATAGAGTCGATCGCAACGGTGGTCTTTCCCGTTTGCCTGTCGCCTATGATAAGCTCTCTCTGGCCGCGTCCGATCGGAACGAGGGCGTCGATCGCTTTGATACCGGTTTGAAGAGGCTCATGAACAGACTTACGAGCCATGATACCGGGCGCCTTCTCTTCTACAAATCTATACTCCTTGGCTTCGATAGGACCTTTGCCGTCTATCGGCTCACCGAGAGCGTTCACGACGCGCCCGACTATCTCTTTACCGACAGGCACTTTGAGAAGCTGGCCGAGGCGTTTTACGCTCATACCCTCTCTTACGCCCAATCCTTTTCCAAGAATGACGACTCCGACGCTAGCCTCTTCGAGGTTGAGGACGATACCGCGTTCGCCATTCTCGAACTCGACCATCTCTCCCGCCATAACGTTGTTGAGGCCGAAGACCTGTGCGATTCCGTCAGCGATACTGACAACTTTACCCGTTTCGTCGATATCGACGCTCAATTCGAAATTCTCGATACGCTCTTTGATAATCGAGCTTATTTCATCTGCTTGAAGTTTAGACACTGCCGATTCTCCTTTCTGTTTTACAAAGCTTTTAAAATGTGGTTGATCATATCGGATGCGACGCGCTCTTTAGAGAAACTCGCTTCCAGGCCAAGATCTTCTATAACGACTTTTATACCTTCACCACTACTCTTTTTCTGTTTCAATACCACTGTGGCATCTACATACTTCGAGAGTGATTTTTCCAATTCGCTCAATTCTGTTTTATCAAGTCTTACGCTGCTCTCCACAACTCCTTCAAAACGGTTTGAACGTCTTTGAAGCTCTTTTTGGAGCAGGTGCACGATTTCAGGGATGAGTCCGAGTCGTCCGTGAATGTTCAGAACCTTGATGAAGTTGGATATTTTCGGATCGACCTTCTCTCCCAAAAGAGCAAGAACCAGCTCCTCTTTTTGGCTCTTTTTTACTTCGGGCGATATCATCAGTTCGGCAAACTTGCTATCTTTAAAAGCTTCGGCAACTCTTTCAAGACTTTTTGTCGCAGTCGCCACCTTTTTTTCACCGATCGCCTCTATAAGCGCCTTAACATATCGTTTAGCTACAAGCATATCCATATCAGGCCACCTTCTTCATGATGAGATTTACGAACTTCTTCTCATCCATACCAATTGCATCGCCTTTGAAGAGTTCTGCAAGAACTTCCGTAACAGTTTTTCTGACAAGCTGCCTCTTCTCGACTTCCATCTTCTCCTGCTGCATTTTTTCGAGGTTTTCAAGCTCATTGTGAAGCTGTTCATCCAGTTTCTTCGCGAGCAGCTTGCACTCCTTCTTGGCAGCCTCTATGATCTCTTCGGCTCTCTGTTGAGCCGCTTCATACTCTGCAAGCGCATCCTCTTTTGCCTTTTTTGTAGCTTTGAGCCTTTTTTGCACCTCTTCAAGACGTGAAGCTATATCTGCGGTTCTGCCTTTGAAAAAGTTCTTGACAGGCTCTGCAGCGAAATAGTAAAGAATTGCGACAAAGATGATAAAGTTTACCAGGCGAGGGATGAAGTCTGTACCGCCGCTTGAGACTTCCGCTTCGGATGCCAACAGCACTGCCGGAAGGAAAAGGGCTGCCGAAAGCAGTATTTTTCGCACGTTATCTCCTTTAAATTTGACTGAATTTGGCTTTCAAAGACTCTTTGAAAAGCGGCATTTGGGAAAGGAGTTCACTTTTGAGCTCCTCTTCCTCTCTTTTCAGTTCGTCGAGAAATCCCTTGTACTTCTCTTCAAGTTCCTCTTTTTTGGCCTCTATTTTACTCGCCGCAAGAAGCTTGGACTCCTCTATCGTCTTGGCTCTCATAGCCGCCGCTTCGTTTTTGGCCTCCGTTATTATCGCTTCTGTTTTCGCTTTAAGCTCCTCTACGTCCGAGCTTGTTTCACTTACACTTTCCAGATCTTTGCGTATACTCTTGTCGCGCTCATCCATAAACGCCAAGAGTGGTTGGTAAAGCCAGCTGTTAAGCAGAACTATAAGTATCAAAAAGACCACTGCAACTACCAGCATCAAGGAAGGATCAATATCCAGCATTCGCTCTCTCCTTTCAAAAAATTGGGCAATGTTATCATATTTATCCAAAATTAAAAATTAAGGATAATACAATTCCTCCAGTTTGGAGCCTCGAAACATCGCTCCCGCTCCGATTTCAAAATATCGCAGCCGGAACTACCCGGCAAACCTTTTAAGAAAGGATTTGAGTTCATTTTCATCCTTGAACTCTATCTCTACCTTCTTCTTTTTGACAGCTGTTTTGTAAGGGATGTGGTCTCTTATAACCTCTTTGTATGCCAAAAGGTCGAAAGATTCGCTCTCTCTTTTTGCACTTTTGCCTCTCTCTTCAGACTCAGAGCCCCTCTTTATTCTTGAAACGAGTTGTTCCGTCTCTCTTACACTCAGCTTCTGTCCCGTTATCGTGTCGCAAACGATACGCTGATTTTTCTGATCCAAGCCGACAAGAACCTTTGCATGCCCCTGCGATATCTGTGAAGAGAGCAGCTTTTCCAGAACGTACTCATCAAGCTGAAGCAGTCTCAGCGTATTGGTTATCTGCGTCCTGCTTTTGTGGATGACTTTCGCAAGCTCTTCCTGCGTGATACCGTACTCTTCTATAAGCTCTTTATACGACCTGGCAAGCTCTACGGGATTCAACTCTTCGCGTTGAATATTTTCTATGAGAGCCAGCTCTCTGAATTTCGATCGATCTATGTCGGCAACGATCGCTCGTATCGTCTCAAGACCTGCCATCTTGCTTGCACGGACACGCCTCTCACCGGCTATCAGCACATACTCCCCATTCTGCTCTATCACCACTACAGGTTGCAGGAGTCCGTGTCTTTTGATCGACTCGGAGAGCTCTTTGATGGCACTCTCGTCGAAATGTTTTCTGGGCTGATAGGGGTTGGGGAGAATCTCAGAAAGAGGAATCTCTACGACGCGCTCTCCAGCGTCTTCACTCGATTGAAACTCGTTTTCGTAAGCTTCCGCAACCTCACCCAGTATAGCTCCAAGGCCTCTGCCGAGAGATTTGCTTTTTTGCTTTTTTCCCATCTTCGCCTCTTTGTTATTTGGCCAAGATAGCCTGGGCCAAGTGCTGGTAGGCTCTTGATCCGGTCGATTTTACGTCGTAAAGAATAACGGGTTTGCCGAAACTCGGGCTTTCGGCAAGCTTGACGTTGCGGGGAATGACTATGAACTCGTCATCCTCGGTTGATTTGAAGAGTTTGTTCTTGAAGTGTTGGGTCAAGTCGGCAAAAACCTGTTTGGAGAGGTTGTTCTGGCCGCTGTACATAGTCGGCAGAAAGCCTTTTATTTTCAGTTTGGGATTTATCGTCTTTTTTATGAGGCGAATCGTGTTTAGAAGCTGCGCAAGCCCTTCGAGGGCGAAAAACTCGCACTGAATCGGGATGATCACAGAGTGTGCCGCACTGAGTGCGTTGATGGTTATTGGCCCTAGAGCCGGAGGAGAATCTATGATGATATAGTCGTAATCTTTTTTGATCTCATCTATCTTACGCTTTAAAACAAGCTCTCTCCCTTTCCTGGTCTCCGAGTCGTAAAACTCCTTCTCGACTCCGACCAGACCGATATTTGAAGGGACGAGGTGCAGCGTCGGAAGAGTGGTTTTCAAGATGGTGTCGGAAATCTTTTTCGCACCTATGAGCACATGGTATATGTTGTATTCGTAATCGTTTCTGTGAAAACCGAGGCTAGTCGTGGCGTTTGCCTGAGGATCCGCATCTATAAGAAGAACCCTCTTCTCCGCTACCGCCAAAGATGCCGCCAGATTTACCGCCGTAGTCGTCTTTCCCACTCCGCCCTTTTGATTGGCTATCGTAATTATTTCACTCATCTTAGACTCACAACCCTTCTTTGACCGATTTTCAGAGAGCCGTCCTTTTGCAAAACGGCACCCTTCAACTCCACCATTTCGTTCCCGATATGGGCACGGTAGTTTTTGCTCTTTTCAAATTCTAAACTATAGTTGCTAAAAATCTGCTTCCATGATGGAGGATTTTTCACTTTTTTCAAAAATGCTTCCAAAAGCTCCATCGGCTCTGTTTCTATGTCCAAAACCCCGAAATCTTGGGGCGCATCGACTATATTGACTCCAATTCCGACAACAATGTTTTCACCTTTTTTCGCAGTTATGCAGCCCCCTATTTTACGCTCTTTCAAGTATAAATCGTTGGGCCATTTGAGCCAACATTCAGAACCCTTTTCAAAGAGAGTTTTTTTCATCAAATATGAGAAAAAAATCGAAGTTGCAGTTATGGGAAGATCGGATGGCAGATCTTGCTGCCTTAGTGCCAGGGAGGCGAAAAAATTTCCTCTTTTCCCTATCCACCTGTTGTTTCTGCTTCCTATACCGTCCGTCTGCATAGCGGCAATAACGGCACACGGCACCTCGACTTCTTTTGCAAGAAGCTTCTCGACTAGCCAAACCTGCGTCGACTCCAGAGTATCAAACGAGTATATCTGCAACCTTCAACCTTCTCCCTCTTATGTAGCTTAAAGCATCCATCCTCTTTTTCGAAGGGGGCTGCACCTCTTTTATCTTCAAAGCGCCGACCCTGCAGGCAACGGTTACCCCATCCTCATCGACCGCAACAATCTCTCCGGGCCTCCCTTCACCGCTCTCAAGCAAAATATCGAGAAGTTTCAACCCGCTCTCAAGATAGATTCCGGGCCACCCCTCGTATGCTCTGAAGCGGTTATATATCTCTTGAGCCCTCATTTCAAAAGCGACAAGACCGTCTCTTTTGCCGATCTTTTTGCAATAACTCGCATCGGCATCGCATTGGGGCAGCGGCAATATGTCGTCAAAACCCTTTAAAGTAGATACGGTAAGTTTTGCGGCTATTTTCGAGAGCCTCTCAAAAAGCTCCTCCTTTCTTTCATCGACTCCTATTTCGGTTACGCTCCAGCCCAAAACAGGGCCGCTGTCTAGCCCCTCCTCCATAAGCATCGCCGTCACTCCCGTCTCTTTCTCCCCATTTAAAAGAGCCTGCTGAATAGGGCTTGCACCCCTATATTTCGGAAGTAAAGAGGCGTGAAGATTTATACACGGCGCAATATCCAAAATAGTTTTCGGCAATAGCTGTCCGTAAGCTGCAACGACAATGAAGTCCGGCGACTCCTTGGATATCTCTTCGGCTATACCCTCACCCCTCAACGAGCTAGGTTGGAAGCAGCGTATAGCGTGTTTTTGCGCCGTCACCTTTACCGGCGGAGGAGTCAAAACCTTTTTTCTGCCTACCGGTTTGTCGGGCTGGGTATATACTAAAACAACATCTATACCCTCCTCTTTTATCAATCTTTTCAATATCTCATCCGCATAGTCGGGGGTACCCATAAAAACTATTCTCATTAGATCTCCAAAAACTTTGACAATATCTTTTGAAATATTACCACCACTCCGATGAGAGCGAGGTAAAGTTTTTCCATCGTTTGATTTAAATCAATTTTTTTAATATGAAAAGCTCATATAATCACACATAAAAAGCCTTAAAGGATACTCGATGCAGACCGCCTCGTTTTTCAAAGATCTTGAGTTCAACGACGAACATGTAGCCATCACCCCAATGCTTGAAAGCGGTTTTACGAAAGAGATACGCATAGCCTTCAAAGCGGGTCAGGTAATGAAAGAGCATAAAACCGCCTACCCGATAACCGTGATGGTCTTAAGAGGAGAGATAGAGTTTGGGCTTCCTGAAAAGTGCGTCACTCTAAAATGCGGGGATCTAATAGCCTTGGAGCCAAACGTAGTCCACTCTCTCAAAGCCAACGAGGAGTCTGTAGTAAGACTTAGCCTAAGCAAAAGCGACAGCGTAAAAAGAGTGAATGCGGTTTTGAATCTATAAAACTTTTTTAATATCATTCTAAGTATAATATGTATATATTTATTATGAAATATACATATAAAGGAGTGCGAGTGTTGGAGTTGAGTATTTCACAAGCACAGGCTCAATTTACGAAGTTGCTTAACAAAACCTCGATCATAGTCGACAAAAAGTCCAATATCAAAAAAGCTGTAATAATACCTTACGAAGAGTATCGTGCCCTTTTAAAGAGAGCCGCAAAAACGAGTTCCACAAAAGATGATGGTTTCGAGAAATTCATAGGTATGCTGGATAGCAACTTCAAAACCGAAGACGAAAAGTACAATAGGATAGTAAATTGAAGATTTTTCTCGATACAAACATCTTTTTGGATGTTCTTTTCAATCGAGATGCCGTTTTGGAATCCGCAAAAATCCTAAACAGCTGTCATCAACAACTCTTTGACGGGCATGTTGCCGATATAACATTACTGAATATCGACTATATAGCCTCGAAACAGGCAAAGAGTATAAAGGAGTTTTTACAACTCATAAATCAAACATTTAAAGTATTGGGTGCCGACAACGCAATTTTCGAATCGGCACTTCAAATTGACAATGGCGATATAGAAGACTCGGTACAATATGTATGTGCGGATATGGCTGGATGCAGCCTCATTGTATCCAACGATCTGAAGTTTTATAGAGGTGATATTGAGGTTTTGCAAAGTGTGGAGTTTGTAAAAAAATATTTGTAAATTCCCGCTTGAACCATCTGTGAAGTTGATAATGAAATAAATGTTAACGCCAAAACAGTATAATATATGTTATGAACAGATTTGCAATAGTGGCGCTTTTGGTATCGTCAATATTTTCTGGTTGCGCTTTAAAAGCGCCGCCTTACGACTACGACCCTAATTTCGATACGAGCAGGCTTGAAACCTTCACGCTTCGTGCAGACCCAAGTCTGCGGCCTGACCCCATAAACGACGAGAGAATTAGAGCTGCACTTGAGAATATACTCTTTAAAAAAGGGTACTCCGAAGCCTCGGACCTTGGAGACTTCACCGTACTTTATGGATTGGAAATATTGAAAAACCGTCCGTCCCCCGTTACCTTCGGCATAGGAATAGGCGGAATTTCCGGCAACATCGCAGGCTCTATCTCTACCGCCATAACCCCCAAACAAGATGAGATTTTGCTCTCTCTAAAGATGGTAAATCCAAAAACGAAAAGAGTCTTCTGGTCTGCCAAAGCTACAAAAGGGTGGAGTAACCTGACTCCAAAGCAAAAGAGTGAAGTTATAGAAAAAGAGATAGGCGAGCTACTCTCCCACTTTCCCAAAAAAGGTTCACCCTTTACAAGGAGCGACAAATGAGAAGATTTATACTATTTATTACGGTACTATTTTTCGCAGGCTGCTCATCCTTACGCGTTCAAAACGACTACAACCCGCAATTTGACTTTAAAAAGTTAAAGAGTTTTGCGGTCGTAGTTCCCAAAAACTCTTCTGTTATCACCCTGACTCAAGAGAGGCTCAAACGAGCCATAAAGAGTACCCTCGAAGAGAAAGGTTATAAAAGTGTACCGAAAGAGAAGGCGGACTTTCTGGTGGCATTC